>NZ_JBWDNM010000033.1:0-9359 GCF_056269185.1 Paenibacillus sp. J31R122 | reverse complement strand
GAAGATTGCCAGACGATAGAAGAGCTGCGTGAAAGAGTTAACGAATACATCTTAATGTACAACACAACTCGATACCAGTGGGGATTAAAAAAGATGACTCCTGATGAATACAGAAGCCATCTTCTTACTGCTTAGCACCTTTTTATTAAGTGTCTACAAATAGGGTTACAGTTCAGCTACGGCAGTTGCTCCCTTTTGTTATTAAGCTAACGGGCAGGATTCGTCAATAAAAAAGGGGATTTTTGTTTAATAAAGAATATAGAGTAAATTAATTCTTTACAGTTTTAAAAATCCCCACACCACGTGGCATCATTCTAATGAAACACAAAAAAAGGAGGTGGATTCATGAAAACGGAACTAGTAGTGCAGATCGACGAACCGTGGCAAAAAGAGTCAGTGGAAGAAATTGCGCGCCGCTTTGAAGTATTGAACCCTGGAGTAAAAATAATTGTTAAAGTTGTTCCTAACGGCGAAATCCGTACAACCCTGTACACGGGGGAATCCAATGCCGATCTTGTACAGTTGTTTAACGGAGACATCGTCGATTGCAGTAAGGAAGGACTATTGCTTGATCTGCGAGCGTGGCTGAGACAGAATCATGAATTAGAAAATTTGTTTCACCCTTCGATCTTCCGACTGATACAGCCTGAAGGACGAGTTGCTGTGCTTCCATTAAGCGCTAGTATGAAAGGCATTTTTTATAACAAGCAATGGTTTAACAAGGCGGGTATTCCTTTCCCAGAAGAAGGTTGGACTTGGAATGATTTTATGGAGATAGCGATTAGGCTACAGCGTGCGAATGTGCACAGAGAAGAATGTTTTGCAGCCCGAATCTCGTTTCACCGCGAGTATATTGGTCTTCTACTGCTCACAGCTGGGACAGATTGGTTGTCCCCTGATAAAAGAAGAGCCTCTGGTTACGCAAACAATGCGCAAGCTGTGCAAGCTGTGCAATGGGCAGTTGATCTTGTCCGCAAACACCGAGTTGCACGGGCGACCCAAGAGTATTTTGCGAACAGCGATTTGATTCGTAACGAAGCTGGGATGATTCTAGATTATTACGTTATGTTGCATGAAATCAAACCTCATTTGAAGGAAGATCTCGGTGTCGCGGGATTGCCGCAATTTATCGATGGACATAGGGTGAACGAGCCATGGGTTTGCGGGTTCGGCATATCGACCAAAACAGTTAACCCTGAATTAGCCTGGTCTTTCCTTTGTGAATTGACCTGTACCAACAATGAATTGACCCGGCTTGTGACGGAAGGGTCAATTGCTCCTCTTCGCTCTGTATATTCAGAGGTAAGTCATGACAGTGATCCTTTGCGTAATGCCATAATGGCGGAACTCGAAAATAGTGCTCAACTTCCGATCTCGTCAGGGAACACAGCCCTATATCAATTGTTGGACGATTATGTGAATCCTGCTTTGTCCCGTATTGTGTTCGAAGGTGCTGACGTTAAGGGGACGCTGGATGATTTAGCCATCGTGCTCGACGGTAAACTTCAAGACCACTTTTCGGCACCTTTGTTAAGCTAACGGGTAACAATAGTTCAATAAACGAAGGGCTGTCGAGTGTAGCCCTTTGTTCAGTTAACGGGCAGATTAATGCGACAACTGCGCGTTATGATCGTCTAAATTGTTCGCCGGAAGGAATTCAGGTTACAGAATGGAGGGCAAACAGTGAGATCAGTAAAAATAATGTTATTAGGTATAAGCATTATGATTTTTGCGGGCATTTTGATGGTGGATCCAGAGAGCAATTTTGGTGGTGCGGAGTTTGTCTTACTCATCGCTGGATTTACTATTTCGGTCATTGGTTGTATCTATGAAGGAAAAAAGGCGTGATCTTGTTATTACGCTAACGGGACACGATAGCTTAATAAGAAATGCAAACAAAACAGTTGCTTTAAAGCCTGCATCCATAAGTAAAACCTCTCCAGAGGTATAAGAACGACCCTATAAGCCATTTTCTTTTTATTGATCGTTTACTTCGAATAAAAAGGAAAAATTATAAAATAGGGCCTTTCTGCTTGTTTAATGCGTTTTGGCATCTCCGTGGCATCATGCTCACAAAATAGGGGTTTTTGTACAGATATACCACTGGTCGTTACAATAAGCCTCTGGAGTAGCCAAGCATTTGACCCTATTGGGAACAACCAGTACCAAATATCCGAATTATATAGATAGGGGTTCAACTGATGTTGGTTTAGCTTTATTGAATAGGTTTGACAAGGAATTGCGTGACCGTGGATATTCTTGGGACTCTACAGATACAGGTCTTTTAAGTCATAAAGTTATAGAACAACAAACAAATAAAACCGACCAGGATACTCTGTAAGATTAAAGACAAGTAATTGTACACTAAGTTGATGGGGATTAATCTCCTTATTTATCTTTCACGACTTGAAATCGTTTTATGATGTATCTCATTTGCGGTACTCATTTTATGAGGGTTTCTTTCGTTCACAAAAGTGGCAGGATCATCATTTTTCGTTATCAATGTAGCGTATTAAAATAGACTACCCTTCTCTTATCACCTTTTCCTCGCACTATCACAAATCGGTTTCTTGTGTTTGAATAAAACCCTTAATATCAGTTATCTCGATACCTTTTGTCAGATATTTCTCAAGCATTGTATTCAGCATGTCTTTTTTTACGGAAAATAAGGAATCTTCCAAAACAATAACGCGATAACCTCTGTTTATGCCGCCCAAAGCTGTCTTGTAAACACAACCACTGGCATCTGCGCCAACAATGTAAAGGGTATCAATTTCATTTTCTATGAGATAATTTTCAAAATGTTCTACAGAAAAAGCATCAGTGCGGAGCTTGCTAAAAATGTTATCCGATTGAATGGATAATTCATTATATAAGTCCGCTCCATCACTATCGGCCTGATACATACCATTAGAAATCAATGAATCCAAAGGGTTTCCCGTAAACTCTTGCTTGGTGTAAATAATCTCCATTTTAGAGTCATAGGCATATTCGATAGCTGTATTGATGTTAGCCATTAACGGTTCCGTGTTGCCGTATTCGGAGATACCCAAAGTGTCATTTTGGATATCTAATACCAAAAGTGCGCTTTTGGGGCTATCATATTTGGCGATTGAATCGCCCTTTGTAGCACTCGACAAATATACCAATCGTAAGGCAATAATTCCGAAACAGAGTACCGATATTCCAATAATGCTAATGAGTATAATACGAAGATTGCTCCTTTTATTCTTTTTTTTCATAACAGTCACCTCTTATTTATTTATCGTTTGGGGGTGTAATAATAGTTGCGAGAATATGCATTCTTTGTTCCTCGACCAAAGCGTTTCTTGTTTGATAAGGAGAAATTATTTCTTTTAACTTATTTCCGATATATACCATTTCTTCAACAGTTGCATAGATAGGAATTGCGCTGAAACCCGAACCATCCTCAACAATATTAATAGAGGATTTTTCAGCATAATTTTGAAACTCTTTCATCAATACAATAATAAAGTTCGTAAACAACTTAAAGTATGCTTCACCATCATTCTGCTCAACGATAGATTGGTTGACATTCAAAAAACTCTCATTCAATGCGTAAACTTTTTCCGTTACGGCTCGGACTTTATTTTCCGCAACAATCTTTAAAACCCCACTTTCTACCAAACGATTTAATGTGCGATAGAGCGTGGCCTGTGGGATATCGTATTGTGATGATAATAAATCTTTTGCTGTACACTCACCTTTTTCTTGAATAGAAAGAATGATTTGACTTTTAACCGGGTTGACAATGCAGTCCATTATCTCCTTAATGCTAATATCCATTTGTATAATCACCTCCTAATATTATCAGTATAATTATATTCTCATATTGATAATTTAAAAGTCAATAGTTTTTTACTTAGACATAACTTTCCATGGGGAGTAACGGGTTTAACGTTCTTTTGGTGAATTATTTTAACTAACGGGGCACAGCAATGCTACTCATTTATTGAACAATGGAACCCAACTTAGTAGAAGGTATCGTAAAGGATTTTGTCAAAAGTACTTTTAATGCAGGGGAGGGTAACGTCCATACGACGATGCCCTTATTTACTAATGCCCCTGTTGAATAATAGAACTAACAAAAAGAAGTTCCATTCTTGTAGAGAATGGAACTTCTAAAACCATCATCTTAAAAATAAAATAATGATAATATTTTGACGCAAAAAAGCCGCGAAAATGCGGTTTTCTTTATAACTTTGCTCATGCCAATTGAGGAAACCCTCAGGAGAACACTACGGTAACTTCGCCTGAAAATGTAAGTCTACAAGAAAGAACAGAAATTTTAGCTACTGTAGATTCGGTGTAAACACCGTTTGGTGAATTTAAACGCATTTCCTCGAGTGTACCTGTAAAGATTTTATAAGTTGCATACACTGTAGTTATCGGTAAAGTGGACCCGACATCGAATTTCTACCAGCTTGTGGTCACTAATGTACGTTCTATTCTCGCCTAATTTCACAAAAACAAAGAAGCTGCTACGGCAGTAGCTCCTTTTCACTTGCTCACAAAACATAAGTTTGGGCGTTGAACTAACGGGCAGTATTGTTGAATTGAATTAAGGAAAATACTAATTTCTTCGCGAATAATTCAATTTATCTTTTGGCTAATTATGAAATACGTAACCCGTCTCATCCAGCTTATTATACGAATTCCGCTAATAAGACGTTTATGCAATGGGGCAAAGATTAAAGACATATTTTAAAAACTATAAAAACATAAGGAGACTTACAATGAAAATTGGATTATTAATTGTAGATATGCAAAAAGTCTTTTTACAAGGTCAAAGAGAAAAACTTAATGTTGAAAGAGCATGTGAACACATAAACTATGTCGCAGACCTACTTCGTTCAAAAAATCATTGTGTCATACATATTCAGGATATTGAAGGAGCAGAAGATCTTAACTCTGAATTACTCGATATCATCTCGGAGATCAAAGTTGAACAAAAAGATATCAAGATTACTAAAGAAGTATCGAATGCATTTTGGAATACAGAATTAGAACAGATATTATTAAAGCAAGAAATTGGTTTAGTTATTGTGGCAGGTTTTGCAGCAGAGCATTGTGTTCTATTTACTTATAATGGTGCAAAGGAAAGAGGCTTTAAGACAGTGATTCTTCAAAATGGAATTATAAGTGCAAATAGTGATGTGATTAATAATACATACCGGGATAGAAATATAATCTCTTATCCTGTAATTGAGTTTATAGTAAAATAAAAATTTTGCAGGTAACTCAAGAAGGCCCTTGCAGCATATAACACCTTATTCATGCTGCGGACCTTACGGCTTGATCCGTCCGAGGTATTGAACTAACGGGACACGTTAGTTCAATCATTGCAGCGGCAGTCTAGGACTTTATTTGCGCGTCCTAGGCTGCCGCTGTTTCTCTAGTCTAAAACTTTATTTCCAACGAACAGCAAGCGGTAGCGAAAACATTGGATTGCCCCAAATTGCAACCTTTTCCCCTTTTTAAAGGTCAGAAAGTTAGAATGAAAAAGGGGGCACATATGAAGAGATTTCTTTTATTTACCGTCACTTTTATCTTGATTGGACTAGTCGGATGTGAAAGCGCGGGAACCGAAGTTAAAAATGGGCTAGGACAGATGGATGCAAGAAATATCATTTCCTTCATGTTAAAGGGAGATGACAACCAATCGGTCAAATTTACAGAAACTTCGTCATTTGAACGATTCGTTCAAGCAATTACAGCCGCCGAATATACCACGGCACAACTCGATATCGCAGCCCCAGATTACGGGTCCACAGTGGAAATGAAAGATGGATCAAGCCATAAATTCTCATTCTGGATCGTTGGAAGCAACACCGGTTTATTTATTAAATCGGGACAAAATGGACACTATCGGCTACCGGAGACTTCCCAAAAAGATTTGCTAAACTTGTTTCAATCGGCTGAAAAGGAACTTAAAATTGAAAAGTGCGGCGGTAAATTAGAAGAAAAAGATGTCTATGAGATAACCATCGCGAAGTCCCAAGCTCATGGTTCAGTAAATCCCACTGTAATGGTTGAATATACAGATAAAGAGACTATTGAGAAATTCATTCGTGCCATGAAAACGGCAGAAAATATTCATGGAATTCTGAACACTGCTACGCCTGATTATGACATAGTTATTACTCTGGAAGACAAGAAACACGCCTTTCACATATGGCTCAGCGAAAAAAGTGAGCGAGGCATGATCATGGACGTGAAAGAAACTCATACCGGCTATACACTCACAAAAGAATCAACAGTTGAGTTGAAAAAAATCATTAACGAGAACGCGCGTCTTATAGATGTAGATGTTTCTGCAAATCGGCCAATCAACACGAATCCAACGACCGATGACCTGCAGGCAGTGCGAAAAGCCGCATGGAATAGTCTTTCTGACCATAACAAGAAAGAAGTGGATATCGATTGGAAAACTGCGAAAGTTGAAACCGCAAAGGTAGAGGATATGCCAGTAGTGAAAGGTGGAGGAAAAGCACCCAAAGTCGCTCGCCTTTATAAAGTATCTTTCGAAACAAACGATGAGATTCTAGGACCAATACGTGTTTTTATTGATGCCGACGCCAAAAAGGCTGTTGGCTACCTTGTTAGAAAATAACAAAATTTAAGTAGCCGTTACGCTAACGGAGAACGTTAGTACGATAGCTTAATAAACACGATGAAACGGCTGCCATGAATCTAGCTGCCGTTTTCTCAACTAACGGGCAGGATAGTTAAATAAACTTAACGAATACTTTTAATAATGAATAAGCCCCAGGTGAAATCACTATTGAAGGAAGGTACGTAGAAAATGAGTTTTATTATAATTGGTTTGTTACTAATTATTATTTTCTTGTTGATGGATATTAAAAACAGGCTTTCTAAATCAGATTCAGTAAAAGAAATAATAAATAGAAATCGAGAAATAAGAAGAAAAAATAAAATGAACGATTAAGCTAACGGGCAGATTAGTAGAATCATGTTCGCGATGTCATTTTGTAAGGATCTAATCAGTGCCCTTTATTACCCCAACGACCGGTTAGAAAGCTCCACTACACTTTGAATGAAAGACTGCAATTCGTCTATAAATATTTTTGCAGCTTGCCCCATAAATTTGTCCGTTCGATATATGATGCAAATATCCTGACTTGGTGTAGGGTTGAGCAGCGTTACGGCTGAAATGTTATCGCGTTTCAGGTAATCAAGCAGCAGTCGCGGAAGAATTGCCGCTCCTATCCCTTGTTCGACTAAGGACAGAAGCGTCGATAACGTAGAGGTTACAATTGAATTGTCTATTGCAATCCCTTTTTCTTGGCAACAAGAATGGATGACCTTCGTAATTTGATGCTCCGGACCGAACATTACCATCTTAAGCTGCTGTAATTGATCGAAGGGGATTGTCTTTGACTTCGCAAAGGGGTGGTCCGAATGGACGACCAAAGCAAACTCCTCGTGGAACAAAGGGATGATCGAGATGCGATTATCCGGATTCGCAGGCACAATGGTAACTCCAAGATCTCTAGTGCCGTTGACAACCTGTTCATACACATCCACGGTCTCCGTAACGTGTATGGAAAGTTTGGGATATGCACGGTGGAAATTGATCAACAGCGTATCAAACAGCAAATCTCCGTCTCCAGGAAGAATCCCGATGTCTAGCCTGCCGCCTTCCATTCGCTTCAGATCCGTGATCGCCCCCTTAATATAGTCGACGCGTTCAAAGATGATATGACATTGATCAAGCAAGATCTTACCCGCATCCGTTAACGCGATCCGTTTACCAATGCGATCGAACAGAGGCATCCCGAGCTCGTTTTCCAAAAACTTGATCTGCTGGCTCAGGTTCGACTGTGTCGTGCATAGGTTCTCGGCAGCCCTTGAGAAATGCATTTCCTTACAAACGGCGGCAAAATACTCAAGTTGTCTAAATTCCATTACTCACTCCCCCTTTAATAAGCGGTCTCCATTTATCATTATAAATGGTAATTCAATTTATCCCAATCCCCCATTCAATCATTACTAAAACCGATCAATTGAATCGGAATCTCGTGATTGTTGCTTTGTGGAGAGAAAGGTACACTTTGGATGTGAAAGCGAAACACTTACAACAATTTAAATGGGAGGCGTTTTAACCTTGGCAAAATCGATTATTACAACTGGAAAAGTTCTGCGTCAGATCGTGATCGGGCAGCTTCAGGTCGTTTCGGAAGATCAATTCGACATTCAATCGAAAGGCTTCAATAACACGATTCGTTGGAATGTCGGTCATATGGTTTATTGGATGGATAAATACTCCTCTTTATCCTTCCGGTTCCCGTCTGCAATTCCGCCTCAATATGAAGCACTGTTTGGCTCCGGAACGGAACCTTCTGATTGGACGATCGCTCCGCCCTCGAAGGAAGAGCTGACCGAAATGTTAATGGCCCAGCTTTCCCGTCTCTCCGAGCTAACGTCCGAAATGCTTGACATGAATCTGCAATCGCCGTTTATCATGGGCCCGTTCCAATTCATGACCTCCGGCGAGTTGTTCAACTTCGCCCTGATGCATGAAGCCATACACCTAGGTATCATTTCGAGCCAGCTTAAAACCGTGCAATAAGTATAGCAATGACGAATAGTATCTGGAGGTATTGGCCAATGTTCCATCCCAAAAAAGGAGACCGATGCTATATGAAACCGGATCAAGTGTTACAAAAATATTTCCAAAGCATGGTGGATATAGACAAAGCCCTCAGCTATGTACACAGGGATGCTAATTTTATCGCGGCATTCTAGAAGAAGACGGACAGACATTACTTTTATGGAACCTATTATGGGATCGAAGGCGTAAGGACGCTATTATCTAAGTTCCGGAAAGATCTCGATACACAAGAATTCGAGATCCATAAGATGCTCGCTGATGAAAACACAGTTATGGCATGGGGAAGATTTAAGCATAGGATTAGGCCTACCGAAAAAATTTTTGAAAGCTATTGGGCGGTGGTTTGCAAAGTGGAAGACGGCAAGATTAAGTATTTTCGGGGCTTTGAAGATACTGGTGCCTTGGAGGCTTCTTTTAGAGAGGATTGATTCTTTCTCGATAGCACTAAAATGGCTTAAAGTTACATGATAAGTACTCTACCGGGACAGTACAATAAATATACCACGAGGTTGCTGGATTTGCACAACCGCTTCGATAAGCTATCGGGACACGATAGTTAAATAATACACATTGATGAGCAGGTGCTTCGGTATCCTGCTCTTTTTATTAAGCGCGTGCCCAGAAGCACGCATCTTCTAGCCGGTGAAAGTCCGGTCATGGGAGGGGCCAAGCCCCCATGTAGCTAGGATGCCTGCGTACGGTG
>NZ_JBWDNM010000020.1:0-92010 GCF_056269185.1 Paenibacillus sp. J31R122 | reverse complement strand
GCTTCTACGCAAAGCTTTCACCGTACGCAGGCATCCTAGCTACATGGGGGCTTGGCCCCTCCCATGACCGGACTTTCACCGGCTAGAAGATGCGTGCTTCTGGGCACGCGCTTAATAATGAAAGGAGCAGCTGCCGTAGCAAACTGCTCCTTGTTTTGTTCAACTAACGTTTCCCGTTAACGTAATAAATCAGCACTTCTACTTGTGATACGGTTCACCGTATTGCTGCTTAATATAATATTTTGGAGAAGATTGAAGTTCGATTTTCATGACTGGATTATAACTCTTTGTATTACCTTCCTTGCTGATGATTCAGTTTCAATGTGCCCACGATCTCATTTAATTCCTCTTGTGCATTCTCTAAAATGTCTTCATTTGCCGAAGTCGTAATCTGGTAGAAATGCCCTTCCACCTCAAAGAAAATCGCTGTGCATACAAAGGCTTTCCAACCATCTTCCATTTTATGAAAAACCAACTTTTTCGCAGGATACCCTTGGAACGTCTCCTCTGTTTCTTCCATAACGTAGGTTTCGGGGTCCGTTAGTAACTGCGTCTTGGTATCCTTATAAAACGCATCCAAATTCATGCCCGAAGTCAGTTCTTGTTTAGAAACCTCGCTTACGACCAATGTGCTCCAACTAAAGGTTTTAATCGCCAATTCAACAAATTTAGAAGGATCTTCAGTAGCAGTCCATTTGCCATAGGCGGTGACTTCTACGGTGCCATCGAAGGAAGCAAACACCTGCTTGCTTCTGATAATAGCTAATTTTCGGCTATCGTCCCATTCAACTTTAGCATCTAAGGACTCTGCTAAGAACCGCAATGGCACGAAGGTACTGCCTGATACGATTGTCGGTGCTACAGCAAGCGATATCGGCTTTCCGTTAACTTCCGCACTTTGCTGACCAACTTGCATCCTTATCGTAGTGCCAACTTTTTCCCCTATGATGGTTTGGCTATCTTCGATCCATGTGACCTTTAAACCAAGTTTTTCGAATAGGACTCGAAATGGAACCATTGTTCTTCCCTCCATAATAAAAGGAGGAACATCGAAAGCAACTGACTCCGCATCGAGAGAAACTTGAATCTCCTCTGGCTGAGTCTCATCTTTGTTATCCAATTCTACAATGACGCCATTGTTCTCTAGTTTTTTTACAACCTGACTCGCTTGCTCATTCAGCGGGTTGTTTGCCAAAGATACTTCTCTTAGATTAGGTATTGTTTCGAGCACTTCAATATCCCGGATGAAGTTATCGTCCAGATAAAGATACTCCAATGTAGGGTGATTTTTTAACGGCGTCAAGTCTTGAATTTTATTTCCACTCATGATGATCCATTCTAACTTTAATTTCTGAATGGGACTTAGGTCTGCCAATTGATTGTTGCTGGCAAGAAGATCAGTCAGCTTGCGTAAATTCTTCAGTGGCTCTAGACTCTTAATCTTGTTACCGTCAACAACTAGTTTTTGCAGAGAACTTAACCCGGATAGCGGTGAAAGATCCGTAACTTGATTCCCGTCAACAGCTAAAAACGTCAGTTTTTTTAATTTACTGATCGCTGTAATATCCTTTATATTTTGGCCGGGCAGAAATAAACTCTGCATGTTGACGGCATATCCAAGTCCTTGCAAGTTGGTAATTTTATCTTTTATATCTTCTGGATATAAAGATTCCAACTTCTGTAAATCACCAGGATTCAACTCTTTACCTGGCGACAGCTTTAATTCCGTTCGAATGGCTTTCGCCAAAGCTGGGTCCGTAATGACGGATGCAGCCCAAACGGATGAGATCGGTATGAGAACGAAAACCAAACAAAACACGATAATCTTTTTTACTAATTGAGTAGGCAATGATAGACTCTCCTTTAAGCAACTCGAATTGGTCCTTCATGTTTTTTCGGATATCCATAGTTGTGCCGTTACCACAGATCAGGAGTGCCACCCGTTAGCGGAACAAGCAACCTTTTTAACTATTCGGCAGTTTGTTGTTTCACTTACCGAACTATCGTTCCTCGTAAGCTCTGAATAAATCATTGTACAGGGATTAGAACTTCAGCCTCGTCAGGCCAAGTTGGATTTTCAAAATGGTATATCTCTAATGCCAGGGCTCGCTTGTCATTTTGTTGGCCGTTTGCATCCAAATAGTTATGTATGACTTGATATGGGTCATCTTTGGATTTTACTTTCGCATAACGATGTGGAGGAATCGTAAAACCGATCATTCCTTCGGGCACATCCAAAAGTTCCTCGACTTCCATACAAATCAAGTAAGTAAATAGAACCTCTGTAGAAAAACTTGGACTAATATATCGTTCAGGATGGATGGTCTTGCATATTTCATCTTTGCGTTTGTAAAACTCATGCTTCATTGCTTCCACTCTTTCGGGTAGGTGTCTTTGAAAAGAAGATGTGACATACAAACCTACAAGCTTTATCTCTGGCAATTCAAGCAGTTGAACTTGGTTTTCGGGGTTCATTAGTAATCAATCCTTCCATGCTGTGATACATTAGCACTATACATTCGAGGAAAACAAACTAATATCCTTTATTTTCAATTGCAATATTTAACATTTCCCCCTAAAATTTTTAGTTATTTAAATAAAATGAGCTTTTTAGAAGCAGCGGTAAGACCACCCTAGAAGTGGTACTGTTATTATTTCATTCACCGAAAGTCCTGTCCGGTTCTCCGAACTGTCTGTAACGGCAAGTTTTCTTCAGATGATGAAGGAGTGGTTGAAACCGTGGAAAATACCTTATATCGAATCATTGCCTGTTTAAAAGGTGTAGCACAGGAGATGCAAAAGGAGGACACTGAAGAACTTGTGGTTTTAACGGAGCAGCTAAAAGAGTACGAAACAAAAGACGCCCCCTATTCCTAATTATTGAGAATAGGGGGCATCTTTGCCTGTCTAGGGAGGCCTTTATGACTGGTATCTTACTTCAGACCCGAGGATGATGCTACGTAATACCCGTGCCTATGTTTGAGTTCACTGTAATTTGCTTCAATACAAATGCTATTCTAATCATGTACAGAAATGCTTATATAATAATGTACAACTTTGACGAGATGAACCACTGTTCTCAAAGGAGAGATGAGTATGTACATCACGTTGAATGTTCGAACAAACATGGAGATTCGTAGTTTACTAGATTTGCCTAAACTTAAATCATTGATGGAAAATCTGAATATGAAAATCATTAAAAGCCAGTTAGCATGATAGCTAGAGGTGGATAGACGTTATTCCCCTTCTTGCCTTTCACCCCTTACCATCCGGGAAAAATTCTGCGAATATGCGATCATTCGTGAGAAAATCATTTCGTACCATGGGAGTTCATAGCCGGTCGTTTGGTCTTTTCGTACAGATCATTTTACAATACGAGGTCTTGACCAATCATCGAGTTGAGGGCTGCTGTCTAACACTTGCTTCTATTAATTCTCTTTCTTGTCTTTCTTGTCTTTCTTGTCTTTATCATCCTTATTGTCTTTAGACACTATAACAATTGCTGATGCTATTGCAGTATTTCCCGCCTTATCGGTTACGGTATAAATTATCGTATATTCACGTTCCGAGCCTTTTCCTGAATCCTCAGCACGAAGATCGAATGCCGTATCGTATGTACCATATTCAGCATTTTGAATATCGATAAATTTATTTCCAGAACCAGAAGAATGATTAACTTCACTGGATGTAATTGAAGTTAATTGTATGCCTGCTATTCCTGATCCAGCATCTACGCCATCGACAAAGGCATGGATTTGAATCATTTTATTGTTAACGGGTGATAGGGCGTATCGATTGAGAGTGAGCTGCAGCGTTGGAGAAGTTTTGTCGATATTCACTACAAGCTGCTTTTGTTGTTCCGTGTTTCCGGCTTGGTCCGTACTTCGATACAGAAGAGTATTCACTCCTTCCTTCAATATCGTAATGACTCCATCATAATCCGACCATGTTCTTCCATTATCAAGACTGTACGCTATATATTCGATTCCGGATAAATTGTCGTTTGACGATAATGAAACGTGAACATCGGAATTATACCAATTGCCGTTGCTTGCACGTTCTGACACCGTTGCTTCAGTGACAGGTGCTGTTTTATCCAAACTAACATAGATCGTGCCCGTCCCTTTCAATCCGGCAGCGTCTATGGCAGAACCCGTTATAGCTTGATCGGCTCCTTCGGTTGACACTAAAAACGGAGGATCAACCACAGGCTCTGCGTCTTCGTCAAAAGCATGAAAAGATACCCATACATTTTTGTTGTACCAACCATTATAATCAGGAGCTCGTTCTTCCATGGCAATGACGATTGGAGGGTTATTTTTGATAAGCTTCAGTGACAACCGATATACCCCACCATTAATTTCTATATTCTCTTCTGCCGGCATATAGCCTGGAGCTGTTACTCTAAGTGTATACGCCCCACCTTTAATGACATCCGAAAAGAAGTAATTTCCTGTTTGAAACAACGGAATATCCGTGCCTGCTAATTCGAGAACCGCGTCTTGAATCGGGATATCTGACTCATCGGTAACATCCACTTCAAGGCGTCCATTCAAATATGTACCAGGATGCATATCGAATACTTGCTGATTGATGACTTTGTGATTACCCGAATGTAGTTCAACTACGTTCTCCAAATTATTATTGTAAATTAGACTAAACTGATTCACGCCGCGAGCAGAATTGAATTCTCCCGGAATGATGGACATTGTATAGTTGCCTTCGGAATCTGACCATACGTCAGCGATGTTAATCCGTCCACCGCGTCCAAGGTAGACACTCAAGCTTATCGGATAATTGATAACAGGCGTTGCAAACTCATCTACATAAGTGATTTTCCCTGTTATGGTCGTTTTCTGTTCTGGTATTTGAAAGTTGAGAATTTCAGACTGTACTTCGAAGACTACAACATTTCCTTTAACATTTAAGATAGCCGAGACGGCATCACCCAACGTCTTGCTATAGGAAGGGATGGCATATGCTCCTTCCTCATCTGTAGTAGCTGATGCAATAAAATGAAAACCTACATTCGGAGAATATGCTCCGACTTGAACCGTTGCGCCTTCAACGGGCTGCCCGACTTCATCGGTTATTGTTCCTTGTAAAGAACGAACTACTTGATCACCACCTTCATTGGCATAACTAATGTGCGTATTTGTTGTCATGAAAGCAATGATAATAATCAAGATAATTGCAAGCTTTCCCCTTCTCAAATCATTTGTTTGATTCATCCATACCCCTCACTTTCGGTAATAATATATTAAGAACCAAATGTTCTCAATAAAGAATATCATATTAGACTAATTTTTGTAAGACTTGAATGATTTTGCGATGTTTACTTAGTGGCAGACTTTGTGGGATATGTACAGACTTAAATTGTGGTTATTGGTGAGGGTGGTTATGGAGGCTAAACACTCCTTAGTTAAATTGGGTAACCACTAACTTCCAATTTCCACATACACTTTTACTTTCCTGCCATGAGTCCTATGAAAAACTATAACCTTCTTGGCGCTCTATTGCCCATATGACTACATTTGCACTCGAAGATCATTCATATGATCAGGTCTCCTTCTCAACATCTTTAATTAAAATAATTCCCGCTGCGCCATTAGAGGCACCAGCAGGGATTATATTAATTGTTTATAACATTACTTTCATTAACGTTATTCATAAATCATCTTATCGTATCTAAGAAAACGTACAAGTATAGTAACCGTTTCAGAAAGTGTCAAATTATTCTTTGGATCCAGTTTATCCTTGGCTACATCTTCAAGTAAGAGTACCGTCCTTATCGAATAAAATACCTCTCACTGGATAGCGCATCTTGTTAGCTATTAAATCCGACATTACCATCTCCCCTATATTAAATTGAAGTTAAACTAAACATCTTTCCAGACCAGCAGACTCGTAGCAGTAAGCCCTCAAATAACGTCCGATTGGGGATCATCCTTCTCAGCAATCAGCTTCGCGGTTATGATTCCTGTCGCGACACGAACGATTTTGACTCTAACGTTAGAATATTGAGGGTTATGATTTCCCTCCTCATTTATGCATTTTTTCTCATTTGTTCAAAAAAATTTGTATGATTAATTGAACAAAGAGTATTGCTTTCATATCAATGATGGAGGAAGTGAACAGTTTGGTGTTCGAAAACGAGGAAAATATGCAAAAGAAAAATATGCAATATGAACAACGGCTGCGGATCAGAAAAAATATTATCGAAGCCATAGCGGAAACGATGGATTTGTATGGCGCCACTCAAATTAATAAAACCGAATACTGCACAGAGCAGCCAAAATTTTTTTACTCCGAAATTCTTAAAAGTTAAGAAATATCCAGTAATACCAAAAGTAACTGATAGGGGCACACATAAGCCAGAGAAAAACCAAAACCAGCCCTCAAATGATAATCCACCAGCAGACATGTTAGCAAATATAGTTATAAATAAGCTACTAATCACACTCAAAATAATGCCATAAAAAAAACCAATAATAGTCTGGTGTAATTTACTACTCATGATGAGCTCCTCCTCCAGATTATTGTAGATATAACGGGAAAGATTGCGTGGTGGCGTTCGGCTGATTTTTCTGGGCTCTAACAATTACCGATATGGAAGGGGAGTACTATAAATTTTAGAACTAATCAACCGCAGAGAAGAGGGATATAATCTTTGATTAGATAGAATCATGGTGATGAGTGACAATGAATCGAAAATATGCTTGGGTTAATGTTATCCGCAGTACTAATTGGAGTCACAGCTGTGTTTGGGATTATTGCTGGCTTATGGTTCACCAGAACCTCTTCAACGAATGATATGCTTGTCGCAAAGTGAGGTAATATCTTAAAGTTTGATTTAATTTATTTTCTCATCGAATATACTAATCATTTAATCCCATTTCATCCAGAATTTTCTTCACATATTTTTCAACCCTTGACTGATCATTCACAATTCGCCGGCAGATTTGGCTCCTAGACTACGCAGCCACTGCACCAGATCCGCGGCGGAACTACGTTGCGCTGCGTCCAGTGGGGTCAATCCATTCCAAACCGAAATCCAGTTCAGTTCAGCACCTTGGTCGAGAAGGTACTCTGCAGAGTGGCGCTGTCCGCCGTGGCATGCGCACCAAAAGGCGACGGTAATCTTATCCGGAGGTGTAGAGCAACTTGCTCCCCAAGGGTATCGATCCGAAAGTGTAGCTCCGGCGAAGTAGGCCTCAATTGCATCTATCTGTCCTAGCGCAGCCGCATGCCAGAGTGCGAACTGAGCTACTCGTTTAACTAACATATGTGCTGCCCGCCACTGTGCGAATGCCACTGCATCGTCTAGTGGTGTGCCACCGGCGATCACCGCACCTGGCGCTTCGATATCGGCGCCAGCATCAAGAAGCGCGTCAAGAACTTCAATGTCATCGCAGCTCGAAGCCCAATGAAGTGGTGTCTCGGTGTGCGATCCAGTGAACCGAGCGTTCACCTCCGCACCGAATTCGACTAACGTACCCACAGTAGCCGCACCGTTAGGAAAGTGTCCAGGCCAGTCGGTCACCACATGCAACAGTGTTCGAGACATTGCGTAACTTTTTCCTTCGTTATTATTCTCTCTTCCGATGATTCTTGCCGTAGCCAAGCCCGGAATCTCTTCAAGAAGTCGCTTCAACGATGGGATATCTCCAGTTTGAATCGCTTTAACAACGGTTACAGCCAGCGTTTCATCTTCGTAAATAAAGTCCAAGTCCAGATCTCCTCTCACATATATGATCAGTTCCATGCCTGCCCTCTCTGTCTCATGCAACATCAAAAGCATTTTCATACACTTCGTAACAGATTGTGCAGATGCGTGAGCCATTTACAAATAAGTATTTTCCACCATCGTTCATCCAAATTCCCAACTCCAAAATGACGGGCAGCTAGGAGCCCGTCAGGCGTTCAAGTATCGTTTCCCGTTAGCTTAACGACTCATGGAAGGAGCGGAATTCATCCTCAAGCCATACCTTCATGATGAATTCGCATACCATGTAAACGACTATCAAATATTTTAGCTCCTTCTAGATTAACATCCCTCATGACTGTACCCCGTAAGTCAGAATTTTCTATTTTTGTTTCTGAGAGATCAACCCTCACTAAGGTTTTCATTTTCTCTTGTACTTTACTTGTATCTGTGCCGTAAAATAATGAATCAATAGAACACTTTAACAAATGGGATATTTTTGGTAGTAAGTTTATATCTGAGGCCGCATCTAATATCAGAGCCGCTCACCACCTTTCCATTATATTTATATCATTACATACGATTTGGAGAGATAGCAATGTAAGAAAAGTTGAATCAAAAACAACCTTAGGTTGAGGAGATATACTTTAGTACATTTTATAAAAAAAACGCCCGCCCTATTATAGGACAAGCGTAAATGATTATGCGATATCGAGCCTGGAATCCAGCGCCCTATCCTCTGCCTGATGTTTGTGATGTACCCGGGATGAAAGTATGACACTGAACTCATAAAGTAAAATCATTGGAATCGATACTAATATATCAGATATCAAATCGGGCGGAGTTACTAGCGCGGCGATAAGAACAAGGATCAGGTATGACACTTTCCTCATTTTCTTCAACCTTCTTGGAGTCAAAATGCCCAGTTTCGTTAAAAACAGAACGACGACAGGAAGCTCAAATAATAGAGCCATCGGAATGATAATATTGAACATAAAAGAGAAGTACTGAGAAATGCCATACGTCTCATTAAGTCCCATGTTGTGCGAAACGCTGGAAGCAAAACTGAATGCCATCGGAAAAATAATAAAATACGCAAAGGCGGCTCCAAGCAAAAACAAAAATACAGCACCTGGTATATACTTGATCGTCGCTTTCTGTTCATTGTCGCGCAGACCCGGGCGGACGAAGTCCCACAATTGGTACAAAATAAAGGGCATCGACACAGTAATAGATACGACTAGAGCGCACTGCATGTATATGCTGATCGCATCCCAGGGGGAAAAAGCATTCCATTCAATATTTTTGGCAGGCGGAACATTCTTCAAGTAGGACAATATCGGATTGACTGCTAATAATCCCCCTACGAGCGTCAAGACGATAACGATTAGGCACCAGACGATTTTTTTGCGAAGATCTCTCAAATGCTCAAAGAGAGACATGTCCTTATCAATTTGCATGCATATCACCAACTCCAAGCATCATAATTGGTAATGCCAGCGATCAGTCTGTAAGCTTTGTAGACGAGAGCTCATGGTCACTCTTTAATTCTACTACTCGAGAAGAATCGTCGTTATTGTTTACCGATTTTCTGACTGGTTCATCATCCGTAACATCCAAGATGCCGCGCGTTCCTTTCTTGAACTCACTCAGCGTTCTGCCAACAGCTTTACCCAGTTCAGGAAGCTTGCTCGGTCCAAACATCAGAAGTGCTAACAATAAAATCAATATAAGCCCCGGTATACCAATACTCGACATGTAAATCCCTCCATTATATTAGAATGTCATACTTTCCTTTATTGAATTAAAATTCCAACTCGTGAATTTGGCCGATCGGATTAGACAGCAGTTCACAACCACCTTCTCGGATGACGACGCCCTTCCCACCTTATACCAAACGTATCCGACATAATGAATGTATCAATCTGGAACGCCATATTGGGCAAAAGCAAGTAATCGGAGGAGGTTTCCATCCAATGTGCCTCAACCTCGATCATCCCCGTGCCATGTCACGGTCCGTATAAGTAGTTCTTTTCGTAGCTATGGTCTTTGAAAAATTGCAAAAACCCTTCTGCCACGGAGCTCGCAGGTATGCCAGCCTTCAAGGGACTGTTGTTCATATTTAGCACGATGATCGATTCATGTCCCTTAAGCAACGATTCGCCAGGGGGCGGCAGCTCATAGTCGGGTAACACCCACTGCAACTTCCCGTTATTGTCATCCATACCGTACACTTCTCCTCTTCTGTCCTATTTAGTCCGTTAGCGCAAGCGATGCTCGCCATCCCGGAAATTCGTTCTCGAGTACACTTCTTACTTGATTAATCTTCCAATGCAAATGCTCAGCGTCCGTCATGTAATCCATACTAGGCTCCCAGCCTAAACGGGAATCCGCCTCTACAAGAGGAATGACCGCTTGAGCATTCGCAATCTCGTTTTCGGCCAGCGTTTGCATTTCCTCCAGGATGGCAATCGCTTTGCTCGAATCCGGCTCTATTAACAGCCTTTGCTTCAACAGCCACCATTGCTTCACATGAATCGAAGTCTGCACCGCATGTGCGATAAATTGACTAATTCCAAGCTGCTTCATCGCCTGCTCCCGCTTCTTCTCTGGAGTAAGCGCTATCGCTTCCTTCATCGCTTCATTACCCTGAACCATTAGCTCCAGCATCCGTTGCAAGCTTCTTGTCTCCACTTGATACCGCGAAACTCCTAATGACTGACGCGAGGTGTCTATTGGCTTATAGGTCGTAAATACGATCTCGTTGCCGAACATCGCATGCCAGGCGACCGGCATTTTCACCTCATTCTGGAATACGAATGGGTAGGAAGAACCGACTCGGAATGGACCATACTGGTCTTCGATTGTTGGAATATAGTGTTTGATCGATTCACTCCAGCTCCGCCACGCTTCCAAGACGTGATCAAGCGCTTCATGGCTGAAATCGCGTATGGCAATCGCTTCGAATATTTGCTTAGGAGGAGGACTAGGCTGCCAATAGGTCCATTTCGTAATATCACTGACAAAGGACGGCCACCAGCCGTAGTGATGGCTTTCCATCAGACCCGACAGCCCCCAATCCGCATTCGCTTGCAGAAGAGCAGAATGCCGATTCGCCCACTGATAAGGTACGGGCTGATAGGGGATAACGCCAATATCCCAGGTTAGTCCGCCCGTATTGCTCATCGTATATAGCTTAATTCCTCTTTCCTTGGCAACCTTTGCTTCACTGCTAAAGTATTGGCCAGGCCCTTCGAAGGAGATCGTGTAATCTACGCATACGTTTGTAACATGCTCATGCTTGATCTGCTCGAACATTTCAAACGTAACAAGCAAAGTAATATCGTTTGGTAAATTTCTTATCAACTTCAGACGATCTTCCTCAGGCGCCCATCCCCAGTTGTAAGTCCAGAACACGATATCCGCCTCTTGATTATGCTTGTGGATGACTTTCTTCAATAGATTTAGCCATTGCGGATAGTCATCGCACGGCCACCAGCCGGGGCTCGGCTTCGTCTGCGGCTGATCGGTAGGCCATTCCAGCCTGAGAACACCGGTCGTATTCGGATCTTTACTCGGAAATTCACAGGACTCACCCACGAGAATGACACCTTTGAAGCGTGGGCAAGCTTCGAATATTTTACCGTAGACAGAATCATAATATTGTTCCGCATTAAGCTCATCAGGATGTTTTTTCGAGATTAAGTAGCTATATACGTATACATCAAGACCATATAATGCTGCCCGGTCAACAAGGTAGTTAAAATCCTGATAGCCTTCCGTTGTTTTATCTACATCCTTAACAAATAATAGGATCGCATCAATGCCTGCGTGAGCCATAGCATTCAGATGGGCATCGGGATATCGGTCAAGCCCCCAGCCAGAATGCGCCATCCGTGGCGCGAAGATCGGTTCCCTCACTTTGTCCTGAGCGGAAAGGAAGGGAGCTTCTCGTAAGTTCATCAAGTCTTCGAGGAAATAGCTTCCCTGACCTACTCCGCGTTCGTCATTGCCGCATACGATTATGCACTTGTCGCTAACGACAACACGGTAGCTTCGAGCTTTACTTAAAAGCTGTCCAACAGCCGGAAGCTCTCCCTTGGTCGCGAGGACAATCATCTTTTCCATCGACTGCGAGTAATCCAAGACGTTCTTCACAATATGAAGTTTCACCGAGATATTCATGCTCACTAGTAAATAATCTTGCAGGTCTTTAGCAACGTTCATCATCAAAGGAGTTGCGTCTTCACTAATCGCAATACTCCAGTCTTGATCGATCACAACTTCATTCTCTTGAGCGATCGCTTCGACATCCCATCGATTAGGCTGATGAACAACCTCCAATCGCTTGCGAAACTCATATTTCTTTTCAGCCATCTCTTTGGATCCTCCTATGGTTAGTCAGATTATTTCCCGCTCCTTAATTCAGCAGCAAGATATGAAATAAAGACGTTAACCGATCAGTGCTTTCTCATATTCAATCGCAATCATCTGATGGCAATCAATTACAGGCACTTGATAGTGAATGGACGATCCATCCTGCACGAAAGGAATGTCCTCTAGCTGCGGTACCGAATATACGCGGCGAACAATTTCAGACAATTGAAGCTTGACGTTAATCTGATAAATCGGCGTTATATCTTCGATCACTTCTTTGTTTACTCCCCTCTTCACCGGAAAAGCATACAGAAGATGATTAATATAACGTGATTCCTTTTTCTGATGCTGGAGCGTTACAACACCTTGGGCAGGCAAATTGGTGGATAAGGTTTTATTAACGTCCAGCAATCTTTCGAGTGCATACAGCACCGTTTCCTTAACGAACAAACTGCCGTTTTCCGCATAATCTTCAAACGCATCCCAAGCTAAGTAAATGCCATTGCCGCTCTCCACCATGCCAGGCCCCGCGTCATTGCGGCTGTTCGGCGTATGAGAGAAATAATAAGCATGCAAGCTGCGGTTGAAATAAGGATCTTCCCGGTTGCCCAGTTCTACGCCCCCGTTTAATGCAACCTTCTGCCCTTGTGAATAAAAGACAAACGATCCTTCTCCAAAACTAGGCAGTGGATCATGGGGCTTATAGAAGTCTGGCTTATATGGATTGGCCTCCACCCACTCGACCCCCAGATCAAGTGCAAATTTGTCGCCCGCTGGATTAAGTCCCGATTCTCCTGTCGCAAACACCTTGCCGCCATTATCCAAATATCGTTTCAACTTAACACCGAGTGAATCTGTAATTCTGACCTTGTCTGGCAAAATAATAACTTTGTAGAGCTGAAAATCAGATTCCGTATCGATAATATTAAAAAGAATATTGCCTTCCTGCAAAATACGGTATGCGCCTGTATCCGACTGCCCCATCCTATGCTGCTCGGGTCCAGTCGACTCTAACGAAAGCAAGGCTACATCTGCTATATTTTCCACATCCGTGCACCAAGGTTCCTTGGATTCCACTTCCCGGTAGGCCTCTCCGACCATTCGATATACGATTGGATCCATAATTCCATCAGGATGCAAGTGATCACCTACAGAACAATGTGTCCCATGCGCCAGTGCCAAAGCCGATTCGAACCGAATGGCATTCGCATGCTTGTATCCGCCAAACTCACCCCAGTTCATATGGAAGCGCCCCGTCATTCCAACAACTTTCTTGCCAAACTGTTGGAAGTATCTCGCCGAAATCGGAAAATAATCATAACCCCATCCGCCGGAAGGTAGCGATTCCACTTCAATATGGCTATTCATCGCTACCATATCCCGGCGACCGCATCGGATGCCGCTGTTATGAAAAATATCGAGCCCGGGCTTGATATTCCATACCCGCTCGTTGAGCTGACTTGTGTAATTGGCGTATACCCTTTCTGCCAGGTCCATGACATCGTTCCTATTTAATGGATCTTTGCCTTCTCGCAGTAGAGTTGCCCTGCAATTATGACAATAACAAGCTTTTGGAAAAACAATATCCAAAAATAGTCCATCCGCATCGTATTTTGCAACAACTTCCTCCGTTAGTTGTAGAATATACTCCAAATAAGGGGAGTGAAAGCAGAAAGTATGAAGACCCGGCTGCATAAAGCCTGGATCATAGAGGGTATCGTCATTCTCGTTGCGAGCCAGCCACTCCGGATGCTCTAGAGCCAAATTTTCGCTTAACCCGACATTAATATAAACCGGTGTCTTAACACCAATCTCATGTGCCGCCTCAATGATTTCACCCAATAGATCGAATTTTAATCCGGGGTGCTTATTGAACTTCTGCGTGTCATAATAAGCCCAGCCGTGAAAACATTTCGCAAACACATTAATCGAATCTACATTGCCTAGCTGAAGCATTTCCTGAAACTGCTGCTTGGAAAATCGCTCCCCAATCTTAACGGTTCCATGATTATGAAAATCGAGATGTATTTGTCTGAATCGCATGATAACCTCCGCCTATCTATCGATTTTTTATTCTTTAACGCTTCCCATAACGATGCCTGTCATGAAATATTTTTGCAGAAAGGGATACACAGCGAGCACTGGCAGAGCACCTAGAAAAATCTGCGCTGCTTTAACCGTCCTATCCGAAATTTGACGCAGCATTTCCGTGTTCAAGTCTGTTAATCCTGAGAAATTTTTCTGAATCACAATGGTCTGCAAATAACTTTGCAACGGATAATGATCCGGCGAGTTCATATAAATCAGTCCATCAAACCAACTGTTCCAATGACCAACAGTCGACAACAGCAGAATGGTAGCAATTGCCGGGATAGAGAGAGGGAGAAAAATTCGAAACAGCGTAACGAAATGACCGGCACCATCTATGAATGCCGCTTCTTCCAATTCCTTGGGCAATCCTCTAAAGAAGTTGAGCAGTAAGATCGCACTGAATACTGGCACAGCTCCCGGGAGAACAAGTGCCCAAATCGAATCCAGCAAGCCAGCCGTCCTGATGACCATGTAAGTTGGAATGAGGCCTCCGCCGAATAGCATCGTGAACACAAAAAACCAGGCATATATCGTGCGTGATTTGAATTTGTGGGATTCCTTAGACAGAGGATAAGCTAACAAGATTGTTAGCACAATGTTGATTGAAACGCCTATAGCAACCCGCTTTAAGGAGATGATGAACGAATTGATAAAAGCGGCTTGTTCCATTACGTACTCATAGGATGTTGTATTGAATCCGATCGGCCACAACCGGACAATTCCCGCAGAAGCGGCAGCATTGGTGCTCATAGACAGCGCGAGGACATGGACCATGGGAAGTACGCAAAGAATAGCGATTAAACAGAGAAATGTATAATTGATGACTTGAAAACCGACTCTCCATCCGGATACCCGCATATCCTTACCCCTCCTTCCTAAAAAATACGGTATTTAGCAAAACGATAGGCCAAATAATAGGCAATGGAAATTAATATAAAGGAAACAATAGAGTTAAACAGACCAATAGCAGTCGCGGGTCCGAATTGTGCACTGATTAATCCCATACGGTATACGAACGTATCAATAATATCTCCGCTCTCATATACTTGCGGATTATAGAGTACGAAAACCTGATCAAAGCCTGCATTTAGAACACTCGCCAAGCTTAGCGTAGCCAGCAATATGATAATCGGCCTCATACCTGGCAGCGATACATGCCATGTCTGTCGCCAGCGATTTGCCCCGTCCATTACCGCAGCTTCGTATAATACCGGACTTATGCTGGTCAAGGCAGCAAGGTATAGAATGGTGCTGAAACCAACTTCTTTCCATGCATTGGTGATGACAAGGACATAAGGAAACCAATTATTGTTGCCTAGAAAATAGATAGGCTCAAAACCAAAACTCTTAACAATCTCGTTAACGATTCCGATAGAGGGCGACAATATATCAATTAGCACACCTCCCAATATCGTCCAGGACAAGAAATGTGGTAAATAGATTAGCGTCTGAATAGAGCGCTTAACGAATTTGTTTAGAACTTCGTTAAGCAGTAAGGCAACCGTGAGTGGGAAGATGAGGCCTGTCACAATTTTCATCAGGGCAATAAAGACCGTGTTTTGCAATACCTTTAACGTATCGGGCAAGCTTATTACATACCTGAAGTTATCCCAGCCAATCCATTCGGAGCCCGAAATCCCTCTAGCAGGAATGAACTTTTGAAAGGCAATGACGATTCCCAACATTGGCCCATAGCAAAATATTAAGACGAGAACTAGACTAGGTAAGATCATCAGATGCAGGGGCCAGTTCACCAGTTTTTTAGACAAAGTCGTTCACCTCCGCTGAGCTTGATAGATGCTCGAAATAAGGGGCGAGATGAGTAAGGAATTCTCCCCCTGCCCCCTTATTCGGATATAGCGATTTATTTTTTCGTTTTATACCATTCATTTACTTCAGCCAATATCTCATTGCCTCCAAGCTCCAGCCACTGCTTAGTGAAATTATCGAATTCATCCACGGAAGACTGCCCAAGTATAATCTTGGTAAATGTTTCCGCATACATCTTGACAAGGATTGGACTTTTTTGGACCATAGCGTCTAAAGGTGACGTTGTAAATTCATCATTGAGGTAGAGATTATTCGATCGGTAATATTCAGAAACCGATAAGGACTGCCCTTTATTGAATATCTGATTCCAGCCCCAATTGGTAAGATCTCCAGATTGGAACTTCAAAATTTTATCGTAAACCCCTTTATCCTCAGGGTTTAGCTTTGATGTGTCGTTAGTTTCAAGCGCATTAATGATCCTCAAGCTTTCATCTACGTTCTTGAATGCTTTATATGCTGCAATATTATTAAGCAGCCAAACCTGGTTGCCATCCTCGGGAGTAGTATTAAACTTCTCATAAATCTCGACAGACGTATTTTCATAGAATGTTTTAAGCCAGAATTCGAGCATTTTGAGAATCGCTTCGGGATGTTCAACTTCCTTCTTCACAACCCAATAGCTATCCACGCCCAATGTCACTTGGGATTTGGGAGGATTGCCGTCAAAGCCCATGATCGGAAACGCTTTCCATTCCATGGAAGGGTCTTTGTCTTTACCCGCTTGCAATGGATATAACGGGGCATAATACGGATAATACATGATCCCGATCTTACCGTTAGCAATCATCTCGAATACTTTGGTAAGATCTTTCGCTCCGAATTCCGGGTCGATTTGCTTCGCTTTAAACATTTCCTGCAGCTTAGCCAAAGCTGTCTTCAATTCAGGTTGAATGACTCCGGGGGTCAGATTGCCATCGCTAGCTTTAATCATAATGCCTGGATAAGCGTGGAAGCTGTTGAAAAAGCCTTTCAAAAGCTCAAAATCTTTATCTACCGCCAATCCATAGGTATCTTGCGTGCCGTTTTTATCAGGATCTTGGGTGGAGAACGCCTCGCTGATTTTCAAAAGATCATCCATCGTCTTTGGATCTGGAATATTTAGTGCTTTCAGCCAATCGGAGCGAATGTAAATCATCTGCGCACCTTCCCTGCTTGGACTCGTAAAGGGAATGGCCATAAGCTTGCCATCGATGGTGGCAGAATCTAAAGCCATTGTTCCCTCTTCGGTCAGCAAACTCTTCAGACCATCAGAAGCGTTTTCATTATAAACCTCCGTCAGATCGGCAATCATACCTGCTTCAGCAAGCTGTTTGAATTGCGTTGCATTTACTCGGAAGAAATCCGGGATTTCTCCGGAAGCAATCGTCAAATTCATTTTTTGCTCCCATTGACTCCAATCGACAGCCCATAAGGTATTAACTTTAATGCCGTATTCCTCTTCATAAGCACGTGTCCATACATTGTTCTCCATGGAATCTCCATCTGCAAACTTGACCGTGGATTCCAGTGTTCTCACTGTCGTCAACGTAATGGGCGGATCATACTTCCCATCATTGGACACTTTCTCTGGTTCCGCGACTTGTGATGCTTCAGGGCTGCTAGTCGTACCGCTCGCGGTTGGAGATGGTGCTGGGCTCCCTCCATTATTGCTGCAAGCAGACAATACTAATAAAACCGTCGCAAGCGTGAAACCGATCCAACGTCTGTTTCCTTTTTTCATTTCCTATCCCCCCATTATTAAATTGGTTAATCGGAGTTGCGGGTGCTCCTGACTGTTCCATCCGGACACAACCTAATTATAAGCATCTATTTTCTCTCCTAGGTAGACGCAATTCCCGTACTATTATTCCCATTATGTCATTGTGGCCAATAAAGTCCATCTGATGAATAAATGTATAGCTATTGTGTATAGTCTGGTCATTGGAACGCTTCTTGTCTTGTCCTTTTTCCAGCCAAAACTTCAATAATGATCAGAGAGTGAAGAATAGAGTGGATATTGTAGGTTCGCTTTGTACACGAAATTGAATATAATAGTAATATATTCCAAGCATAAGGGGCGTGAATAATGATTACATTTCTGCGATCGAAACGAAACTCCTTCTTTATCAAACTGCTTTTCAGCTTTGTAATTATCGTCATGATCTCCTTCATTTTCAACTTGCTCTCCTTCAACTTTTTTCAGAACACTCTTCGGACGGAAATAATCAAATACAATCAACTTAACTTGAGCAACACCGTCAATAATTACGAGAAACAATTTCGGCTCTTGGACGATGTCGCTTCAAATTTGTTTTTCGGCACCAATATCACCTTACTCGAACATAACAGATCAGATTTCACGGCCATGAATAATCTTACCATTGAGATTAAAACGATTTTAGCCAATTACAATAATTTGAACCTAGTTAATTTGTTTTTCTATAATGATAGTTATTCCTTTATCATCGAAAAGGGAGGTCTAACGGAGATTACCGATATGTTCGGAGAACATTATATAAATCCTCAATATAATGCCGAATTCTGGAGGAAACAGACAGAAGAAGATTACCATATGCGGATATTTCCGGCCGCTCCGTTCCAGAAACGAAATATAAATGGAAAGATCGAACAGGCAGGATCCTACTTCCCTGTTATTATTAAAAGCAAACTTCAGAAAAATAACTATATCGCCGCCTTTATTGATGCGGATGAGATCTATTTAAACTCTCACTTCTCGAATAATGATCTTTTCTATATAGAGGACGTTCACGGAAGTCGCTTCTTCAGTACTCCATTTATAAAAGCGCTTACAAACTTTCAGGTTACAGGGAACGGAGAAGCCTATGATTCGAAAAATAATAATTACTATTTCTATCAGACCGGCGAGAAATCAAATCTTA
The DNA here is from genome assembly GCF_056269185.1 of Paenibacillus sp. J31R122. Classification (NCBI taxonomy): domain Bacteria; kingdom Bacillati; phylum Bacillota; class Bacilli; order Caryophanales; family Paenibacillaceae; genus Paenibacillus; species Paenibacillus sp. J31R122. The sequence goes on along the minus strand of NZ_JBWDNM010000020.1, from coordinate 73,128 downwards.
CCTATGTGAATGTCACTCCAAATCAGCAAATCGCCTCTACTGTATACCGTTTAAGCCTTCTGCTGCTCATTTTATTTGCATTGTCTCTCGTACTTAGTCTGTTAATCTCCATCCTGTTCAGCATCCGGTTCCGACTTCCTGTACAACGAATGCTAGAATCACTGCAGAAGATGAATCCCAACTTCAACTTCACTAGCACGATCCGTGAATATATCCAAATCGGGGACAAGCTGAAGTCGATCATCGTCTCCACCGAGAAGATCAATCAGGATCTGAAAATGAAAAATTCTTTATTAAAAACCTATAGTTACTGGAATAAGGTCAAAAATATTCCTCTTGAGCATACGGAAATGCAAAATCTGATTGATAATACCAAACCATTCTACTTTGTGATGTACCAACTTCAACCCATTAGAAGTAGTCAGCAGCTATCCGTTGTTGACATAAAAAATACGGAGCACTTTGCGGATATAATCAACTCAACCATACTGCAGCGTTATAATCAATCCGAGACGTTACAGATCGAAAAGGACCTGATCGCTTCTATTATTTTCGATGACGATCCAAATCCAATTCAGGACATACTCTTCGCAACGCTGCAGGATCTTGTCCAATTGTTCAATCAGCGCCAAGGGATCTATGTCACGATCGCCGCTAATCCGCAATTGAGAAATCATAGCGATTTCACAAACGCTTATGAAGAAACGTTAGAAATGATCCACCAGCGCAAGCTCAATGCGAATACTCAATTAATAACCGAAATGGAAGGCGAGAAAAACGGCCTCCATATTCCACCGTCTGAGCTCAAAAAGCTGTCGGTTCATGTGGCAGCAGGAAATGCAACCGACATTATGCAAATCATACATCGGCTGCTGAATCGTCTAAGCAACAGGGAGAGGGCTGTTGAATACAGACAAATGGCAAATGACATCATTTCCGAAATATTACTGGTACTGATGTCACAGAAAATCGAGGTAGGGGATCTGCTAAGCGAGCTCGCCCCTTATGAACAAATTAAAGAATTTGCAACAACAGATCAATATTACTCTTTCTATAATGAACTGATCGAGAGGGCCGTTGCATTAATCAACAACAAAAAAACTGACAAGGATCCAATTGTCGACTATGTCTTAGCCTATATGGAACGACACAGCGGTGAAGATATCAGTCAGGAGGACATCGCCAGCAAGCTTAATATTTCCATCGGATATATGGGGAAATATATTAAGAACAAGACCGGTAAGACGTTCAGCGAGTATCTGGAAGATATTCGCATTAGCAAAGCCAAGGTTATTCTGATCGAATCGGATGATAAAATTCATGAGATCGCAAATAAAGTTGGCTACCACAATGCGAATTCCTTTACACGGATGTTCAAACGAATTACTGGGGTCACCCCCGGCGAATATCGTTTGGAGAAACGGACAAAGCAAGCTTAATTGCTATTGGACGAAAAGAAAGGGCACCCACTCTGGTGCCCTTTACAACTGCAGCTATATCTTCATACTCATGATTCGAACATTTCCCATAACAAGGACGTTCAAGCTGCTTATACTATCTGGAAACTCGTCCTTAGAGCCGGGTTGTCCCAATCCTCATCCAAGCCGAGTCCGCGCAAATCCGCGATCGTATTATTTTGCTCAGCTTCATACAGCTTCCATATAACCCGCAATCCCTGAATACTTCGAGGCCCGTCGACGATCGGCTTTTTACCGCTGGCGATGCAATCCAGGAAATGGCGCGTTTCATGCTGTGTCATCTTGCCCGGCTCCTCGATTTCCATCAGTACCTCACTACTTGATCCCGTCTCCAGATCGCCATGCTCCACCTTCATATTCGAATATGCGTACAGCTTGCCTTCGCCGAGGTGCATATCCAGCATTCCTTTTGTGCAGTGTGCATGAATGCTGTACCCAAGCCTGGAACCACGGGCGCCCCATGTGCCGAAGTGGTAGCCCATCACACCGTTCTCGAATTCGATCGTCACGTTGCTCGTGCCTTCCTTCTCCATCCACGGAGTGCCCAGGTTCGTGCCCATATGCACGCCCTTGACTGGATTACCAAGAAAACGCAGCATCAGGTCGATATAGTGGCAGCCATGGCTGAAAAGCTGACCGCCGCCCAGCCGTTTCGCCGAATGAGTCCAGTGCCCTTCCTCGGCGAACGTCATTTGCTCCGTCCAGATAGACAGCTGGAAGATATCGCCGTACGCTTTGCTGTCGATCAGTTCCTTCATCTTCTCGATGACAGGCCAGAATGGTACTGGATATGCCGTCATCAGTACCAAATTCTTCGCTTCTGCCAAACGGATCAGCTCCGCGCACTCCTCTTCCGTATTGGCCAACGGCTTCTCCATCAGAACATGCTTTTCAGCTTTTAAACACGCCAGCCCGACTTCATAATGGAGGTCATGCGGTAGCGCGATCAAGACGGCGTCCACGTCGTCCAGCATATCGCGATAGTCCGTCACCGCTTTCTCCGCCCCCACAAGCTGAACCATTTGCTCCGCACGATCCAAATTATGGTCGCAGGCGACCGTGACAGTCATGATGTCACTCAGTTGTATTAGCCCTTTCGCATGTCCAGAGTTTGCAATGCCACCGCAGCCGATAATGCCTAATCGTATTTTATTCATATTCAACAACCTCTCGATGTAATCGTTTTCAAATTAAGCTTCACTCCTACCTGGATTTGATATTCCGTGGCATACGTGTTCGGTTAGATATCAAGCTCAATAGAGAGAGGCTTAATCTAGAGTTAATTACCAGTAAGAACTCTTCGTTCTACCCAATCTGTATTCAGAACATTTCCAGTGCCATTCGTTATCCTTTGCCAACCGACAATCATGTACTTATTTGGGGATGTTCCTGCTTGTATAGGGGAATCCAAGGTTACAGAATCTCCTATCTTCCATGTGGATTGTGTAGGTAAAGCTGAGAAGTTTCGAGCCTGCGCGCCTGTCCTCCTGCCAATTACTAAAATACTGTCCTCAATAGGGGTAACTGCCGAAGCGTCTACTCTATTTCCTTCAAAGTGGAGATACTCAAGAGAGCCGGCTACTCCAAAGTTGCCAATAAAAATGCCTTGATCGGTAGTACCATTCCCTCCGCCAACATCATTGGATGATAGGGTTACTCCTCCTTGCGTTCCGGACACATGTATTCCTACTGTGGCAGGTAAGTTTGTAGTCGGCTGCAGGTTGCTAACGACATTAGATTTTATTACGGTATTATAAACAGATCCAACTGCCCCAAGCCCTACACAAATTCCCCTGCTAAAGCCATTGATCAAATTATCGGATATCATCGTATCTTTCATATAACCATTTGCAGCCGCACTAACCAAAACCGCAATGTTAGTAGACCTGTCTGTACAATACAATTGATTCCCTGTGACCGTCATTCGATCGCCACCGCCGTCAGTCATATTCAAGAATACCGCGGTCTTAGGGAATCCCATACCCGGGTTTAGAATTTCACCTGGGATAATGTGTATTCTGTTATTTCCAATTACAACATCCGATGTGCCGAGGCCTATAGGATTAATACTGAACAAGCCAACTCCGAACCATGAAACTGCAAAGGAGTTTCCGGTTACACTAATCCCTCTTGATGGTGTTTTCTGATTTCCAGAAATCCATAGTCCCTGAGCATAATTATTTACAATATTGTTAGTAAAGAAATTTTCAGACCCGTGAAGCTCAGCAGCGACTACTGGACCCTCGATACCTGTGGACACGGTGGGGTGATCAAAGACACAATCATGAACATTGATTGCATCACCCCACATGTAGATGGAAGAGTGATCACTGCTATCAAAACCGTTGTTGTAAAATCTACAGAAGCTTATTTCAACATTATTACTTATTAAGCCGGGGGATTCTTGTTGTCCTGTAGCTATACAAGTAACTCCAGGAGAGTTGATAAATTCGCAATTCGTAATTTTAGAATTATACAACCTGGCATCAGCTCCGGAAGTGGCTACCGTGCCGGAGATAAAAATACCTGCACAATTAAATTGATAGTAGGCGCCACTGCTCCTGTTAGGGCTGATTTTATTATTAGCTCCATTCACGTCAAATGTAATGCCTTCAACATAAAGGTTATTAATTACCGTGTTTCCAGCGATAATATTATAATATTTGGGGCTGGAATCGGTTGACTCATTATCTTTTAGCTTGAAAATTGTTTTGCCAATGCCCGCTCCTAACAAATCCATTTTGTCCCGCGCAATCAAAGAGCAAACCGTATTGCCACCGGCAAGCACTATAGATTGTGATAGTGTTAATAGATATGTCCCTTCAGGGAAATAAAGAGGGCTTCCTGAGTTAATAGCCGCTTGAATGGCCGCCGAATCATCGTTCGTACCATTCGCCAGCGCGCCGAATATAAATGGAGTGATCCTATTCTCAATCAAACGGACCAGACACCCGGTTCCTGTTGGGTCTGTTTCACCTGTCCCTTTGAGAAATCCTTGCAGCCCCGATGCTTTTCCATTCCATGGAACGGTTATAGATATTATACTGCCGCCATTGTGAGCTGATTTCTTGCGATTTTTGTCTAGATAGAAGACACCGCCCCCAATTGTTGTGCTGGGATGATAGCATTGTACACTGAATCGCTGACCATCATCGATCGATTTTAATTTAAGGGCTTGAATGTCTTCGACACTTTTCAGAGAATTCTCATCACCGTTGTTCTTTTTCTCTGCACTGGCTGACTGAGGATTGTTAAACAAAAAACCTCCAGTAGCAACAACCGCTCCCAATCCACCCATCGCAACCAAAAGTTTTCTCCTACTTAATACAGACGACGAAGAAAGTGTTCCTTTATCAACCTCTGGCTCTGTACCTGCTCCCTGCTGTCCATCACTTTGCTTGGAATGATCCCTGATTTCTGACATATTTTCCTCCTCTTGAATATGAGAATTTAGAAAAAGTTCTTCGATCCGTAGTTTCCCAACAACGATCTGTTACAAAATTATCGCCCCCTTCTTTGTTCAGCCATCTGATATGCCTTAATTATATAAGTACATTTTCTTTCGTAGATAGACGCAATACCCGTACTATTATTCCCATTACGGCAACGTGTCCGTTAAAAATCAACTAATGAATAAATGTATGTAAAATGCGTGCAAGTTAGAGCAATGCAAAGAACCGTCAGAGGCCCTGACGGTTCTTTAAGCTTCGATATGATTTTCCAGCTACTCTCCCTGCATCCAAAGTTTCAAATCGTTTGTCGTCCGCATTATATCCTGCCGCTTCTCCTCACCCGATATTTCGCGTTCGATTATATATTCCCCTGTAAAGCCTATTTCCTTAAGTTTCTGTATGAATAGAGGGTAATTAACCTTACCTGTACCTGCCCGTACTTCCTCGCCCAATCGATCGCCATTGGTAGGGTACAAACCGTCCTTCACATGAATATTACGAACATAGGGACCAATCGTATCCAGCGCGTCGATCGGGTTGCCTTTCCCGTACAAAATCAAGTTTGCTGGGTCCATGTTAATGCCCAGGTTGGATGTACCGACCCGCTGAATGGTGCGGAGCAGTACGATCGGCGTTTCTTGTCCAGTCTCAAACCAGAAGCCAATCCCTTTATTTTCACAATATACCGCAACCTCGCGGATCGCAGCTACAACATGCGGATATTCCGGATCTGTCATGTTCTCAGGAATAAAACCGCAATGTGTGATGATGGCTGGCGCTCCGATCCATACCGCAAAATCCGCCCACCCCTTCAGTGCCCTGATCCGCTCCTCGCGATATTGTTCCGGAACAAGCCCTAATGTGATAGGACCTCCTGTGAAATTCCATTCAGCCGGTCCTGGAACACCTGCCCATACTGCACAAATTCTCACATTAGCCTCGCGTGCTTCGCGAACGACGCGCTCAGCAACTTCAGGAGTACAAAGCTCACTGTCCCACCCGCAAAGCTGACAAACGGGAAAGCCATAATCACTAACAACCTGAAACATATTCCCCTTATGGCTTGTGTCGAGCATATGAATAACGCCGATATCCATCATAACCGCCTCCTAATATGTAAGCACTGACATCTCCTAATCTGGAATGTAGCCTGACAGTCACAATTATATGGCTTAAGTCGTTCGCTTGATTTAGAAAATTGATAGATTAATTTGCACTTCTATTTGTATTATAGAACGGATTATTTATACTTTATATCATAGGGGGGCTGACGATGAATTTTTTGATGAATATAAGCTGTTTCGTATTGGACATGTTGAGCATGCGGTATTGGCGCGATTAATGAAGGAAAGTTTGAACTCTTTTGGACTGAATCTATTCCTGATCACGCCCAAGCAAGATGCGCCATTCGCCGCAGAGCAGCTGCTTATAATGATCATAAGCAACGAACAATCAGACATGCCTCAAGCCGCAATGTTATCGACAACTAAAGAAAATCAAAGTGCGCATTTAAGCAAACAAATCATCGAATATATCGAACGTAATTTATCGAGCAAAATCACATTGGTTATGGTACGGTTTACATCGATATCGATCAAAACAAAAGAATCGTACAGGTTATCCCAAAATACAAACAAAGTGGACTATAGAACCATGAATCATTTTTTGCGAATACTGAGTGCTTTATTTTCTTGAAAAATCCTACATACTTAAAGTCACCAATCGCCCGAAGAAAGAAAACAAAAGCGCTTACGATACACCCAATTCTTGTAATGGTATTCGCTATAAAGTAATCCATATAACCGCCCTGAACCAGAAGAATGAAGCATACCGTTAAAATAAGGATTGCCACAAAAAGTGTGCCCATCTTACCAGGAACAAAAGCAGGTTTATACTCCCCAGCTTTTGAAGGTATTACCGCACCGACACCCAAACGCCCCCCACACGCCCAATAAACATGTAAGATGCTGATCAGACCCAAAAGACTTACAGCTGATAATGTCATAACTGATATCATTAGAATGCCTCCAATATGACCTTATTTTTACTTGCTTAAAAAGCCTAACAAGGTTTCCAAAAACATTAAAACCACCAACAGTTTCGTTTGTGGTCTAGGGAGTACACGAACTAGAATAAGCGAGAATATAAATGTAAGTACATTGTTTCCTTGGAAAAATAAATCTAGAGAACTGGGTTCCATCTTATCGTAAATCATAGCTAAATTAAGGGTAGCGTTTGAGATTACTGCCAACCCGCCGCTTACGAACCATATCGACTCTTGGGTCATCGATTTATATATTCTAGGTGCAATACAGATATGAATAATCCCCAAAAGCATAATCATTATTACCACAATAAGGTACAATGTGTTTATATAAAAGCTCCTTTCTCCATCAATGAAATCACATATTTATTAATATCTTGAACATTTTTTCTATATCAAAATTTGAATTATCATCAAACCGGGTCATCCAACCTACGTAAGTTAAATAAGTAAGTCTGGCCCTGTCTATTGCATCAGAAAGTGTCAAACCCTTCTTTTGATATAGCTTGGCAATACAATTAATTCTTTGTTCCTCGATATCAACTAAACGGGATGCCACAATAGGTTCATGTTTCGCCCAGGCATAAATGCCAATCTCAATTCTCTTGTCCCGATTGATACTAATATGAAGCAGCTCTTCCAATGAGGAATTATCTTGTTCAATAATATGAATAATCCGTTTTGTCGCATACATTTCCCAATAATCCATCATGGAATCTAGAAGTTCTTTACGGTCACGAAAGTAGTGATAAAAGCTGCCTTTACTTATTTTTAGCGTCCGAGCAAGTATTTCGATTCGAACTTCATGAATTCCAGCTTCGGCTAATTTATTTAATCCAGCTTTAACCCAGTCTTCTCTAGTTAATTGCATGATTCACCTCAAGATACGGCAGCGTATGTTTTTTTGTTAGATTACTACCCCGTCTTTATTTTGTCAATAAAGAGTCGATCATTCGCCCAAAACCAGTTTCGATCCTGATATTTTCACGTATAAAAAAATATGGCTGATCAGATTCTGATCGGCCATAATCAAACTCAACTATTTTATTGCAAACTTACCAAAATCTAATTGCTCTAACTCTTCCATTGTTAAATCCTTAATTTTGTTTTTACCTTCAGGACTATCTAATTTAATTCCCTTTTTATTAATATATTGAACCAGTTCCTTCATACGTGCCTCGTCAATATCTTTGATATCGTACTTGCCATTAATTTTCCCTAAAATAATACCAATTACCTCGCCAGCTAATGAAGTATTAGGTTGAATTCTAGCACTACCATATGCTGCACCAGTAGCACCTACGTTTTTACCAGAAACAATTACATTACTATATCCTTTCGAAAGGAAGGCACGTAAAGGTATTCCATATCTATCAGGATCCCCTTTCCGAAAACCCCATTGATTAGTTCGAATTCCTTGCAAATCAATTGGATAACCTGCCACACTTACATTATCCCAAAACATTTTACCACTCATAATGTCTGAAGCCTGAAGTATGTACTCTGTTTCATAACGATCATAATCACGGATATATAAGTAGTTCGGGTAACCATTTACTTCAGCATTTTCCCAACCTGGCAATTCTGTTTGAAGGTGTTTCAAAATTAAATCCGTTTCTCTTTTCCCTTTTTCTAATGCCTCATTTACGCTTGCCTCATTTGAGGGATCTATATCAAAAATTAGTAGGGCATTTATCGCAGCCTCACCATCTAGCTGATTAATAATGTTTAATCCTCGCAAAAACAGTTTCTCTTCTGTCGCTATATAACTTTTCCCTACATTCCCAAATCCCCAAGTAAAGGTATCTGTGACAGTCGTTGTATCGCCATACTTTAAATCAATTTCTTTCCGGCTTAACTTATGAACCTCGTTTTTAAAAACCTTCCAGTCTACGTTGCGAAACTTCATCATAATAGTTGCAGTCATATGATCCTTATCCCCACCAAACACACTTTCAATACCGGGAATACGTTCTATACCTAGTTTACTTGTTATTGCGGCAAAGTCTGTATTTTCAACAAAATACTTTGCATTTAATGTCTTCTCTTGTCCGTCTTTCGTACTGTAAGTAATAGTCTCAACTCTATTAATCGATGCTGATGCAGGATCTTGAACAATCTCAAGTTCACGAATAGAGATGCCAGACTCAATAGGAATTCCTTTTAGAAGAGTGTCATAATATTGATTAAACTCTTTCGAGTCGCGTATTTTACCACTCTTATACTCATCGAACAATTTTTTGACTTGGCCTTGTAATAATGACTTTCCACCATCGTCTTCGGGTTCATCTAAAAACTGCATTTCACCTTGAATAAGCTGGCCACCTGGTTTTTCCCTAGGGTCAAGAATGACTACTGATAGTCCTTCCTCCATAGCAGCTTTCGCCAAATAAACACCTTCTAATTCAGAACCTATGACTACAACGTCCGGATTATTAGAATCAGAGATTTTGTTTATTTGGGCAGGAGTAATTTCATTACAAGCAGAAAGTACAGAAATAATAATAGATAACAGTAACCATGTGTAACGTTTCATAATCAAGCCTTCACATTTTAATAGTTCACTAACATCATGACTAATGAAAAGTGTTTTCCTTTCTAAAAGATGATTTCAAACGTTAATATTACCATAAATTTGTTTTTATGTAATCATTTAATCATATGAATTTACAGCCAAGTATCACTGATTTCTCAAGCTTCGGCCAAGCTTGCGTCTACTGACAGCCGCTTAGACTTCGGGATTTTGGGGAAAAAGCTGGACATAATCAAAACGACATGCCAAGCAAGTATCAAAAGTAAGTTTATTTTGTTGCCCATATGTAGACTTAGAATGCTCCATATATACGACACGCAGAACAAAGCCGAACCTGATACAGAGAGCAGTGCCAGTTTAAGTCCCATACGGAAGTATCGTTTCTTGTCATGATTGGAGATGAACAATCTGCGGCCGTTATTTAGCCGAATTGCAAACAGCAGCAAGTATGCGCCAAGAGCTATTACAATTACTATGGAAATGATTGCGTTTATTTCTCGCTGCTTGGAGATAGCGGATTGTTCTGAAGGCATATTACCCGTCTCATATTCGATCCAAGCATGGTAGACATCCTGTCTCAGATCAACACCATTCTCGCTATTGGTCATAATCACTAGTCCATCTTTGTTCTCTGGAATGAAGCCATAAAAGGAGTGCCAGCCCCGATTGTCGCCGGTATGATAAAGCAATTTATTATGATTTGACAGCTCTCTCACAAATAGGCCCAAACCATTTTCGGACACTATCGGTCGTTGCATCTGCGATAATAGCTCCTCGCTGACTACGCCGCGACCTTTGCTTTCACCGTTCTTGCCTTCCATGCTCGCCAAAATGAGGTTCATTAAATCGGGTGCACTAGTGTTAAGTCCTGCAGCGGCTTGCTCGGCAAACAGGTAATTTGGCAGCTTTTGCCCGAAATAACCGTAGGCTTTGGAAAGATGGATATCTTCGGCATTCTGCCGAAAAGTACTTTTATTCATACCAAGAGGCTTCATAATCTGCTCCTCCATATACCTGTCGAATGGCATTCCGGTCACTTCTTCAATCACAAGCTGCAGCAATGTATATCCTGCTCCGGAGTAGACCGCTTCCGCTCCTGGCTGTTTTAAGATCTTTAGGGGTGTATTGCCTTTTCCTGATAAAGACTCCTCAATAGAAGGTAGCTGTCTGCCTGGCGCTTCGCCAAGGTATCCTTTGTGTGCAGGCAATCCAGCGGTATGGCTTAACAGTCTTCTAATCGTGACTTCTTCATTATTATATTCGGAAGGGGGAAGCTCCCAGCGTGTAATATACTTTCCGATAGGATCGTCTAACGACAATAACCCTTCACTAGCCAGATGTAGAATACCCCACGCGGTAAGACTCTTCGATACAGAGCCTACTTGAAAGAGCGTGTCGTTGCTCAACAGCTGTTTTTTTTGTTTATCTGCATATCCATAGTTTAAGGTATATACAATACTTCCTTCATGGACAATACCAATGGCTACACCTGGGACACCGTAGCTCTCTTGCCATATTGGAACCTCTTTATCCAGTTTCCGCTTGAACTGTTCCACATTTTTTGCAGCTGCCATGGGAGGTTCTACCAAACGTTTTTTTTCCGAATTCACCTTTCCTTTAAACAGCAATACGTTCATAAAAAAAACTAAAATAACGATGCATATCACGACTATTAAATACAATGATACTGTTTGTCTGATTTTCATTTATACCATCTCTCTATTCGTAGGATGATATAAGAATAACCTGCTGAAATACTATCGTTCCATCGAATTACATTGCAGTTGTCTTTCATTTTTGTCAGGTTGCTCCTACTTGATCGCATTTGATTAAATATCTTCTCATCCCATTTACATTTCAGTAATTTTAAGCAGATGTTGGTAATATTCTAGAACAGATGTATGCTTAATGCTGAATAAAGGAGATCTGATTGTGAGCAGACTGCCTATAAGTGAAAAGAAATTAATGTTTGATTATATCATCATTGGAACAGGTCCGGCCGGTGCCGTGATTGCGAAGACCCTAACAGATAATAAAAGAACGTCAGTCCTTGTATTAGAAGCTGGTGAGAATAAGGACCGAGATGAGCCGATCAAAAATTCCACATTTGCTCCCGAGCTTGAGGAGAAATTTTTTCCTAAGTATTTTTGGCAAGGGGAGGGAGTTATACAGGAAGCACTTAATGATCGTGTATTTGAATGGACGACAGGGCGGCTCTCCGGTGGCAGCTCCTCGATTAATGGTGAGCAATATGTTAGACCAACTTCTGCTGTTTTCGAACAGTGGGAAGCTCTTTTGGGATCCACATGGTCACCTGAACGAGTGATAAGACGGTTCAAAAGATTGGAGAAGTTTAACGGGGAGACAGACAATCCGGATGTTCATGGATTCCATGGCAGAATAGATATTCGGCAGGCGCCAAAAAATCCCACGAGTATGGCAAACAAACTGGTTTCGGCAATCGCGCGAGCAACCGGATTCCCTGAAATACTTGATTATAATACTCCAGAAACCTCTCTCGGCCCCTTTTCTCGATGGCAGTTGTTCCAAAATCCGAATGGGGAACGTGAAAGCTCGTCAACCGCATTCCTTTCATCAGATATTATGACACCTAGTGGTCACGGCCTTAATGGTCGTAAGTTGAGTGTTTTCTACAAGTCAACGGTGATGCGAATCCTTATTGAAAACAAGTGTGCCGTTGGCGCGGAATTTATAAAAGAAGGAAAATGTGTCCGGGCATATGCTCGAAATAAAGTGATTGTTTCTGCTGGGATTAATAGTGCACAGCTGCTAATGCTCTCTGGAATTGGGCCTGAGAAACAACTAAAATCATTAGGAATTCCTATTGTTGTAAATAATCCCAATGTGGGTAAGAAACTCAGGAACCACACCTTAAATTTTGCTACTTTTACCACAAACCCCGCAGATAAACCTCTACCAGACAACGATCCAGACGCTCTTTATACAGGGGGTGCCTTCTTACCCGATCCGACACCTGATGCAGATCCTGATGTCCGAGGGGTCCAACTTATTGGAATAGGAGCTGGTGACTCCTTAACCATTGCCATTATATATCTAAAACCTAAGAGTCGCGGCTCGATAAAATTACAAAGTAATGATCCCCTTCAAATCGTACTTGCTGACGAGGCTTTTCTAAAGAACATCGATGACCTAGAAGTCGTAAAGTATATCTACAAGGTTTATATTAAAAATATAGCCGAACAGCTCGAAGCAATCGATCCTATGTACCGATTAGTTTCGCCAAGTATAAACACCATCAATGACGATGAAAAGCTCGAAAATTTTATTAAGGAGAACTTTGGACATAATCATCATCAACAAGGATCCCTTCGAATGGCCCCACTTACTAAAGGAGGGGTGGTTAATCAACGAGGAAAAGTGTATGGAGTAAAAGATCTAATCGTGGCCGATGACTCGATTATACCTTTTACAGTTGATGGAAATACATCAGCACCAGCATATCTAATCGGGCTTACAATTGCACAACAATTGCAACAAAGGAATTTTGTAACACGGAAACGTGCATTGGAAGATACCGAAGAGTAATAGTTAGCGAGATGGAGGTATTAATCGATAATATTAAGCTAACATTCTCCATAGCATATAAAATTATTAAGATATCGGAGTCCCCTTTTGGACTTTAACTTGAGAAACATAGCTGTGCAATATCATTCCAATAATTACAATCATCATACCTATCCAGGATAAAATTGAAGGTAAAGGGCTCCCTAGCACCAATTCACCCGCAACGACAAATAATACTTCCGTAGATTGTGTGGCTTCAACCGCAGCTAATTGTTGCATTTTCCCTCTTGCCAAATCAGTCGCACTAAAGAAGAGGACAGTTGCGATGACTCCGGAGCAAACTGCAACAATAACGGTCTGACTTATTTGCCCACTGCTTGGTAAACCATCAGTAAATAAGCCATAGATTGAAAGGATGAACCATAAAGGTAAACTAGCCAATGTCATTCCTAGAACGCGCTGAAAGGCATCTAAGCGTCCTTCACATAATTCCATCATTTTACGATTTCCAAGTGGATAAGCAAATGAAGCTATTAAAACAGGTACAAAACCTAACCATAGATTTTTTGAAGAAAGTATGTTGGCATGTTCGAATTGCATCAAAACGATTCCAAGCAAAATAATGATTGACATTATTAAACCTTTAATAGGAATCCTTTTTCTGATCTTTATCAAAGCCTCATGAGTTTGAAGTGATTCATAAAAAAAAGGGGTAATGAGAGCGCCTGATATAATGGTTATTTGCCAGGTTCCAGCGGTAAGCCATCCGGGCCCATAGGCTGCCGCGAAACATAAAGGAGCGTAGAAAAGTCCAAATCCTACGAAACTCCACAGAAACCATGCGCCTGGATTTTTTTTCATCTCTTGAAAAAGTGAACCTAAATTCTTTCTGCATATAACCAGCAATAGAAGAATAGGAACCATAAAAATATACCTTAATGAAGCACTCCAGACCCAGCTCCCGCCAGACATTTCCATTTCTCTGTTAAGTACAAAAGTAAACGCAAAAAACAAAGCTGAACAAAATCCTAGGATTATTGGACGCATGAAATCTCACCTCAAAATGTCTGTTTTGTTAGTAATTCTCCGAGGCTTAACCAGTTTTCTTCGATAAGACGAGAAGTTTCTTGGCTATTACTATTTTGGCAGGCTACTATAATTAAATTGTGTTGCTCAACCGATTTAAATCCTTTTAAAGAACCAAATTGTGATATTTCAAGGCGATGAATTTTCGGTATAATTCGCTCTAGTGCAAGGACAATCTCCGGGTTCCCTGCAGCTTCTAAAAAAACGTTATGAAAGGAATCGTCTGCTTGAATAGCTTCGATTATATCGCCTGTCTCAAGAGAAATCTTCAATTGATCATTATTCCTTTTCAACAACACAATATCTTCTTCCTTTAATAATGGAACCGCCAGACGAGCAGCTAAAGAATGTAAGGCTGCTACGACGGTAAATGCATGTTTTGCTTCCTCAGGATTTAATGATGTGACACGGGTAGCTGAGCCAGGTACGGATTCAACAAGACCTTCGTCTTCAAGACGTTTAAGTGCTTCTCTTACAGGGGTACGACTTATTCCAAAATCGTCAGCTAACTCCTTATCATTTAATCGCTTTCCAGGCTCTAATTCTAAAATCATAATCGCTTTTTTTAAGGAATGGTAAACTTCATCTCTAAATGACAGACGACTAATTGGTTTTATAATGTTATTTTTCATAAAACCAATATATCACATATTGGTTTTATGAAAAAGTGTTATAATTTTACTGCCCCTTAGCATAACAAAAGCTGCCGCGTAAAAACGTCGACAGCATTCTGTGTTGTTATTAAGCTCTCGTGTACCGTTAGTTCAACGAATTAATCAGTTGGTGTCATGGTACTCGTTAGATTATTATTAATTGACTGTAGATTGGCAACCGTATGACAAATGTTGTACCTTTGCCTTTATTACTAATTATTTCAACTGTGGCCTTATGTTCGTCTAAAATCCACTTCGCAATAGATAACCCTAACCCAGTACCTTCTGTCTGACCTCGCGAGGAATCTGCTCTGTAAAATCGTTCAAATATATGAGGGGTCTCATTATCATCCATCCCAATACCGGTATCTCGAATAATTATTGATACGTAATCTTCGGTTAAAGACGCATTAACTTCAATATATCCTTCGAGTGTGAATTTAAAAGCATTTTCATGAAAGATGAAAAGTACTTGTTGCAGATAATCCGCGTCGCCTACTACCTGAACATTTTCAAGTATCTCTAAATTCCCGACTCTCAATTCCACAGATTTATTCATTAGGTGGGTCTTTCTTATTACAGTGTCAACGACAGGTTTAACTTCAATAAGTTTTTTTGTTATTTGCACTCCTACATCCGCCCTGGCAAGCGTAAGTAGATCATTAACTAACCTTGCCATTCTGCTCCCTTCATCAGCAATATCATTTAGAGATTCCATAGACATTTTAATCTCCACTGAGTCAGCTTCTTTTTCTGGTTCTTTAAGGTATTGGCTCCAGACCTTTTTTAAGAATTGTGCATTTCCATTAATCGTTGTAAGTGGTGTTCACAATTCATGAGAAGCATCGGCAACAAAACGACGTTGAGCGGTATACAGTTTATTTAATTCTTCATAGATCGTTTGTATACGCTCAAGCATTGCATTAATGGTATTACTCAGCAGACCGATTTCATCTGACCTGCCTTCATTAATTCGAGTTTTTAAATCATCACTGTTCTGTATTTGTTCAGTTGCTCTGATTAAAGAATAAACTGGTTTTAGAGCGTTTTTGGAAAAAATCCATCCTAACAAAGACGAAGTTAATATAACAAATAGAGATAATATAATGAGAACATTGCGTAATATTGAAAAAAACATATTTATAACACTTATATTGTAGGCCGATTGTAAAACTCCGACCATCCTGCCATCCAGTATTAATGGATCGTTATATATTAAAAATGGTACATTATCGACTTTCGCAAAATCGTAATAGCCATCTTTATTTACATTCATAGTTTCTAACTTAACAGGTAGCTCTACATTTCTTAAATTCTCTGTTTTGGTTTTTGTACCACTGAGGATGTTATAAATTTGTAAGTACATTCCAGTACGAACGGTGTCAAATCTGTCGAGCTCAATAGAGAAATCCCATCCACTTCGATTTACCTCAATCTTATACTGTATATTTTGCTTAACTTGGTTTGTTTGTGCCTTGAGTGAATTCTCGAAATCATTGAAAATATATGCACGCAAAAAGAAATATAAACAGAAACCAAACAACAATAAGCATGCGGATAAAACACCCATACATAACATTGTTATTCGTAAACGGATGGTCAAGGAGTATCCCTCCATTAATTAACTTGATTAACTCAATTATCCATATAAAACTTAAAACTAAATTAATCCGGAATGAAATTCCCATAAATTTGTAATTTGACAGCCCTTTCGATGATAACACCCTCCTATAAATATCAACTCTCTTTTCCACTAACCTCGTTACTTCAATAGAAAAGAGGAGCTGCGGTTAAGCAAGCTCCTCCACTATCGTCCTAAGGGAGTTTAATTGGTTGTTTAACAGTTGATAAAGGGAAATCCTCCGTCGTGTGTAAAATGTATGTGTCTGCTTCCGAAGTCGGCTCCAACTTAACCCAATAGTTAACTTTCTCACCCCCTATCCTATGAGCCAAAAGCATTATTGAAAGAATGATTTCGGATACCTCAACTCACCTTTAATTCTTTTCCTCTTTTCCTCTCGTAATTCCAAGACCATAAAGACGTTATCAGAAACGTTAAATTGCTTCAACTCAAATCCATATGCTCTCGCTGGTTTAAATCCGAATTTTGGATAATAAGTTGGATGTCCTATTAAGAATACAAAGACATAACCTAATGCTTCACATCTTTTTAAACCTTCTTGAATAAGGTTACCACCAATACCAGTATTCTGTTTAGAGGGCATAACTGCAATAGGAGCAAGGACTATGACCTCATGACGATTTTCACCTTCAATAATTTCTGCTTTACTAAATAAAGCATGACCGACTACTTGGCCGTTTTCTTCCGCTACAAGCGACAATTCGGAAGAAAATCCTTCAGATGACCTTATCCTTTCAACTAGTCTAGATTCATCCTCCCTATTTCCAAAGGCTAAATAATTCAATTTATATACTTCATCATAATCACTTAATCTTTCCGTCCTAATTTTCATTTTGTTATGCCCATCCTTTACCTCAATTTAGTTAAAGTAATAATACTACGATTTCATTCCTAAAATGACGGCAAAGGAATTATTCGTGAAGAACGATATCCGGATCCAGATCATGAGTTAACGTGGAATTCCAAATATTGTAGTCGTAAGGCTCACCGGTCTCCGGATGAATATTCGTACATCCGTCCGTAAGGTCCTGGGTCGTCCCTCTGCTACTATATGCCCCGCATATTAAATTTTTCCTTTATTTACAATATCAACTTCGATTATACTGAGATAGTATATAAAGATTCACCCAAAACTCCGTAACGAAGGGACTATCTCATTGTCATGACAAAGAAGTTCAATATCAAAGTATCCGCAGGGATATTCGCGCTACTCCTTACGCTTGGTGCTGGCAACGTTGTCACGCCCGCACTGGCAGAATCCTTTGCGGATGAAGCAAATACTTCATCTACAAGTTATCTGTCAGATGATTACGAATTTTTACTTGAAATATCTGCTCTTCCCGAACTAGACGGTCACTGGTCCAAAGAGCTTTTTGTTTGGGCAATGAGCTGTCAGATCGTACACGGTTACAGTAACGGATCTTATCAACCCGATAGGCCCGTCAGTGAAGCCGAGTTTTTAAAAATGTTGTTTAAGTTAATGGGAGCAGTTCTTCCGGGAAGCACTGGTTCCGATTGGGAAGAAGGACCTTATCAATTGGCTAAGCACAGCAACCTCCCTGCGAAAGGCATCGAACGGCCATCCGAGAAATTCAAGCCAGTTAATAGGCAGACGGCCGCGGATATTGTTGCGGGCATTACCGGCGTCAATTACTCCGGAGAAAATGCCATTCGTTACCTCGTCGGGAATCAGCTTATTCCTGTCGAACTTGATCCATCTCTAGAGACGTTTGACAGCGAGGCCAACCTGACACGCGCAGAGGCGCTGGCATGGTTAAGGGTGTTGTCACTCAAAGGCTACATGAACATCGGGGTTCGACCGCAAGAACCATCCGACCCGTCATTGTTGCATGAATTTCCAACGATGACGCCAATACAGAACACCGAATATTTCTCATATATACCAGTCGAAATTGAAGATTTATACCTTTATGAAAAGAAAAATAGCAGCCAAGCCTCCATAAAGTTGGGAATGAACAAAACGGAGGTTGATAGCCATTTTGATTTAACCGATGAGGAGCAGGATATATTTGATGCTTTCGAATATGGCAATTTCAAAGTCAATTTCGACAAGAACGGACTTGTGAATAGCTGGAAAGTCGAAGACCACGAGGTCGGAACCCCACATCCTCTCTTAACCAGTCGCGGCATTCAACCAGGGAAGAGCACGTTATTCGACATAATGGAGCAATATGGAACAGGAGGATATCAGGGGAACAACATTCTGAAATACGCATATGAAATGGATCAGGAAGGCGTCTTGCAGCCCGTAACTGATCGGCGCTTAACCCGCTATAACACTGATGGTTACCTTTTGAGTTTTATCATCGATCGCGAGACGAAAGTCGTTTGGTACACATCCGTTATGACCTACAAGTATGCCTATTATGATTTCTATGATTCGTTATAATATCAAACGGACCAAACCGTTCAATAGCGCAATTTCATAAACAAAAAAAAGGCATACAGAGTCCTCTTTTTAAACGAGGATTTGGTATGCCGGTTTTTTTGTCTAGACCAAGCCTACGTTTGTCTAAAAAAAATAAAGTATTAGACTATATGTGTTGATCCCACGCTGTTCTTCGAAATTATAATCGTCAGAGTCCGATAAATAAGTATTAGACTTACCCCAGAAATATTAACAGAGATGCCATGGATGAGAAATTAAAGTCCTAGACTACGTCTGTTTTATTGAAATATCGTTTTCCGTTAGCATTCAATTAAAAAAGGAGCTGCCTAACGGCAATCTCCTCACACTATGGTTTCGCAGTTAACAATTATTGTTGACAGAGTTGAAATTTATTCCCATCTGGGTCGAGAACTTCTAAATCTCTTCCACAACTATCTCTATCCCTAAGTACAATATCTCCAAATTCTACATTGTTGGCTTTCAACTTCTGAAATACAACTTGTATATCTTCAACAAAGATACAAAAAGCAGGCTGATGATACCCGTCTTTATTATGGAAGCTTAATGTACCTTCATCATTCCTTTGTATTAAGAAAAAATTATATCCCGAGCCTGTTCTGAGTGAGACCATATCCTTTTCTGGGACAAGTGGTTGTGAATATCCTGCCACTTCCATGTTGAAGTTTTTTATATACCATTGAGCAGATTCGAAAGGATTCGATACAGGGATATAAATACATGCCACTCCCTTTAATACCGGTTCATTCATCTGAACAGTCATCGCTATTTTCCTCTCCTTTTTGGATTATGCTATTGCAAATAATATACCATTTATTGGTGAATTAACTAGAAAGAGTCATTAAACATATCTGATCGTTAGCGTAGTGATAGTTACGACAATATTATTTAAGAATGTCGGTTCATCAGCTAATTAGGTCGATAACAAAATCTGAGAATATTGCCTCCGCCAATACTCAAATGTGCTTTACCGCGAGAGGGCTCGCAATAAAATCTACTTGAAGATCAGGGAATGCTTCACGCACCATTTCCACGACTGTTAGCATCCCTGCCTCCTCGCTGTCCTTATGTCCTGTAATAATCAGCGCCTTTGAAAGTCCCATATCCGTTGCATCTCTCACATATTCGTTCGTCTCCCATTCATTCGTCTCGCCAACGATTAAGAGATCGATATTTCTGCTCTCAAAGTATTTGATATGCGAACGGCCGCCTGACGCACCAGGCATCAGTCCGAATCGCCTAACTGGCATTTCCGGGTCTCCGCCCACCAGCATGCTATCGATATCGAGTTTATTTTTCAAATGATTGACTATGGTACGGACGGTATGCTGTTCTTCATTGGGGAACGCAAGTAGGCTCATCTTCTCAGGACTGGCATAAGCTTCCCACTCCAACTTCTTTAGCATGCCTACTAGAATACCGTCTGGCTTGTATTTGTGGACATAATCATGCAATCGGAAGATTGAAATCCCTGATTCCTCAATGAGCTTTCGTTTCCTCTCATATACCTGATCCCCTTCCAACCATTCAACTTCATCCATATGGTTGTAGTATGTCGGCTCGTGTGTGATGATCAGATCGATACCTGATTCAACCGCTTGCTTTATTACAGCATAAGTGGCCATAAACACAACGGCCACTTTTCGTACCTCAGCATTAAAGCGTCCGCTCTTCAGCGTATCGACGGTCGATTCCAGATGGCCAACCGGTTCGATGAGGCGATTAAGTACCATTTGCACAGTAATGATCATGTATGAGACCTCCTTATTAATGGATTATATTGTTTATGTACCTGCGAATTCATAAGCTTGAGTGGGATTTGTGAATCTTTTCGAGGGAGCTCAATGAGGATACCGATGTTTCCTTCGGTGACTGGTTAAGCATAAAAGTTAGTTATCCACGCACATTCCTGCTCTACTTTCAATCTCACAATATGTTCCTGTATAACTGAAGGTAATACATCGTCCCTACCGGGTGAAAAAGAATGAGCCCTTTTTAGCGAGCAATTAATATTTAATTTTTATCAACAATCACCGCCCGCACAATGTGTCGAAATTCAACATCCAAATATAAATCACCACTTCCATATAAATTTCGATATCGGAGTAGTGGGAACCTTCCAATTATGATGTACTTTTCAAAAAATTGTTTCCTTCAACGGACATTAAAGAGGAGCTGTCCTTGCGGCAGCTCCGCACTATCGTATCCTTTAGTTCAATGAAGCAGCTTTATTAAATCCGAGTTTTCTTAATATAAAAGGAACACAAATTAGAGCTATACCTACAAGAACAAATATAGAACCGTGGGTCATAAGTGAGGGAGTAGTAGCAGGTATAAGCATTCCTAGCTCATATATTGCTTCCCCGCGACCCTGGGTTAACAAAACTACAATTCCTTCATAAACAACATACAGCCCAAAAAGTGGAACGACCCATACTAATTTTTTCATTGAAATAACGCCTCCTTATGTTGATAATTATATGGACGCCATTTTCTGGAAAAAGTTTCTTAATCCCCTAATTCGTTTATTTTTCGAATGTTATCCGCTAGTCTGCCCGTTAGCGTAGCGAAGGGCTGCTATGTGGCAATCCTTCAGGTATGGAACTATCGTTCCCCGTTAGTTCGATCTAGAAGCCAGTCAATAGGATTTTTCAAAATGATGACATGTTATTCTCATTTTTCTGTTTAAGTAAAACCGATGTGCGTCATATCGATGAACCCCAGAGTCCAAATGCATTGCGACACATTTATTCCTTTTTATTTCTTCATCCAGCCAATCAAACAATTGTTTCGCATATCCTATTGAACGACTTGCTTCATCGGTTATTAAATCATCTACATACAAATACTTTCCCCAAGCTAATGAATCGCATATTCGGTAACCAGCGGACGCTTTTGCTTCTCCATCTTCAATTAGGATTATTAACCTATAACCATATTCCAGTTGAAGTTGTCTAATTCTGACCAAATAGGTTTCTTCTGCGAGGTGGTGGCGTAACTGATTCATCAGTTTATAACTTGCAAGTATTACTTCATCTGTCTCAGCAAGTATTATAGGCATGTAGATTCCTCATCTCTGCTATATTTTCATCTTCACTTTAACCCATAATTTAGTTTGTTCAAAGATCCAATTATAAGGAACTTTACTATACCAATTATAACTAACCTGTCCGTTAGCTTAACAAAGTAAGGGAGCAGCTGCCGTAGCAAACTGCTCCTTGTTTGTTCAACTCTAGTTACCTGTTAGCTGAATGAAAAATTACTTGGGCCAGCCACCCCAAATATCGAGTTTATTTCCAGCTGGGTCATAGGAATAAAAATTAAGACCACAGCCCTCATTATCTTCAATCTCCGATACCTTAGCTCCGTTGTTCTTCATCTGACTGTAGAGCCCGTGAAAATCATTGACTTCCAAGGTAAGTACACATTGCTCCGTTCCACCTATTTCAATGTAGTTTAGATTTGTCCGCTCAGGAGTCTTAATCAAAAAAATGGCTTGTCCCGAAGGGATACGAAGCTGAGCCTGATTTTCATGAACGGGTCTCATTAACTCCAAACCTAAATTATGCACATACCATTGGGCCGATTCTTCTGTATCGGTTGTAGGAATGTAAATGCAGTTAATTTCTTTTACAATACTCATTACATCGTCTCCTCCTTGAATTTGGGATCTCACCTGATTGTATCAGTCATTGTTATTTTCTGGTATACGAAATGAATAGAGTTTCAACTAATCTGCCCGTTAGCGTAGCGAAAGGCTGCTATGTGGCAGCCCTTCAGATAAGGAACTATCGTGTCCCGTTAGTTGAACAACAATTTCTAATTTAGATTACGTTTAAGCTTTCTCGTCACCCCATCGCCCTAGGACCTTGCTTAATCTTTTAATGTTTCAATTATCCCTTTGGCTATCACTCTATTTGTCGTTAATTCAAATTTCATTCCAGGTTTGATTAAGTGATTCGGTGCCTCTTCTTTCTCATGGAAAAGTAAATACAAGTCTGCACTTGTATCTCTTTGAGTATTTGGAGATTTGTGAAATTCAATCACTGCACTCCATAAGCCATTTGTTAACTCCCTATCTTCTTCAAATATGATGGGTGTTGTGAAGTTTCTAACTGGAATATTACTTTGACCGCCTTCATCGGCAGACAGGAAATATATTTTTACCGTTCCTACTGTCTTCATGATTTTATCAACTCTTTCAGAGTATTTCAGATAGCTCTTTATTTATAAACTACGCAAATTCATTTAGTTAAATCTGTTTTATTTTAATACAACATGGGTTTGAATATATCAAAAACGGAATATTTTTGTTCCGCAAATCTGCCCGTTAGTTCAATAAAGAAAGGATCAACTGCCGCAGTTGTTTGTTCAACTATAGTTATCCGTTAGCGTAATGATATTTATAAAAATCTTTAATGCCTATAAAAAATACATTTCTTCTCCAAAGTTCTTTAGCTGACTTCCCATAGACTTTAAATCAAATCGTATTTGAAGAGGAATATTTCCCTTCCATGCTCCAACATGAATTTGGGGATGTCTAGAATAGC
The DNA here is from genome assembly GCF_056269185.1 of Paenibacillus sp. J31R122. Classification (NCBI taxonomy): domain Bacteria; kingdom Bacillati; phylum Bacillota; class Bacilli; order Caryophanales; family Paenibacillaceae; genus Paenibacillus; species Paenibacillus sp. J31R122. Next base: position 49,716 of record NZ_JBWDNM010000020.1, on the reverse strand, counting down.
CGTTGTTACCTACTTTTGCGACTATATCACCTGCCTTAACGGCATCGCCTTCCTTTACGCTCAAATCCATTACATGAGCAAAACAAATTCTTACATCGTCATGTCCTAAAATCTAATGCTGCTTGCTCTATAGTGCTGTATATTTCCTGGTGTATTAGTAACTGGGTTAATATGAATAGATTCTACAATTCCATCATAAGGAGCAAGAACGTCAGCACCCCATCCGTACCAATTCTCATTGTTACGTCCATCATTCCTATACTTTCTCATCCATCCATCAACAAACTTTTCAATTACACAATCACAACCTAATGCATCTCCAATATGAGGTAATTGACCGTCTGGATGTTCAGACACAGTAAATGCATGATTGTAAACTGGATGAATAGTAACCACTTCGATTGAGGTCATATTCATATGTCCACCTCCTCCTTATTGCTTGCTTCTAGCATAAAGTTTTCTACAAACGCTTGATAATATCCTTTATTTGGTACTAAGCAAATCTGCCAGTTAGCTCAACAAAGATAGAGAGCAACTGCCGCAGCATACTACCCCTTGTTAGTTCAACTATCGTTACCCGTTTAGCGTAGCACGTATTGAATTATTTCCTCTAAATCATTTATAATTGCGTCGGCATCAACTTCAGGAGAAAATTGTGTATTTCTTTTCCATACTGCTTTAATGCCTACATCGCGACTCGCTCTTATATCGTTTTCCGGGTGGTCACCTACAAACAGAGCTTCTTCTGCTTTCACTCCCAGTTTTGACAGAGCTCGAATGAAAATTTCTGGGTTTGGCTTTCGCAGTCCTTCCCATTCTGATATCAGAACCTCGTCGAATAAATGACTAATACCCAGTGCTTTGAAATTATCATATTGGAACTGTCCATACCCGTTAGAGACTAGTGCTATCCTTACTCCGTTGTTCTTTAAATGAGTAAGCATAGTCATCAAATTAGGGAAACCTATGCAATGCCTTTGAAAACTAATCAAATAATCACTTAGAAGTTCTGTCCACTCCATATCTTGAATTGAAAACTCATCAATAAGCTGCTGGTAAACCTTATCTTTCCAAACATATCCATGATTATCAAGCTTGATAAACCGCTGCACAAAAATGTCTTTCTCAACTAATTGAAGTTGTGAATACCGGTCGTACTGGTCGCGAACAAAAAAGATAAGCGAGGCATCACGGTCCAATAACGTACCATCTAAATCAAAAAGTACCGCTTTAATATCCACATTCTCAACCCTTTCAGCACTAGTTGCTTTAACACTTTTAAGCTTTTATGCATTAAAGAATAACACAGTAAATGTTTTCCTGTAAACTCTAATTTATTTTGAATATTATTTGCTATACTCCAACAGCGGAGTGATTACCACGCTCTACTGACCGTTAGCTCAACGAGGCTGCCGTTTCATGCCGGCAGCCTCGTTATGATGATTGTTAAGCTATAGTCAAACGTTAGTTTAACAAAAGACTAACGTCCGCCGACTTACAGATTCTATATAATTATAGAACTATCAATCCCTAATAGTTTGGTAACATCACACCAAAATCCAGATCTCAATTCTAGTTCCTGTCACCATTTGCTTCAGCGTTTTCACCGCATTCTGCACTACCTGGTTCCTAAGCTTTTCATATTCTTCTTTTTCATGAGTTATCTTTAACATGTCCAATATGTCTTTATATTTTCTAATTTCGTTCCTACATACTTCAGTTTCACGAGACTCATATTGCCGGCGTTCATGGTGACGACGAACATATAATAATTTCCGTTGATTGTGCTAAGATGGTCTTGTCATTTTTGTATAACTTGGATCATTCGGATAACTTCTCAAGCAAAAAGGGATTCTCAAATAGACCCGACCCTAACCGGAACTTGAACGGTTTCTTCATGACAAGCGTCAGGTCGACGATTCGAATAACCTTCTCTGAATATTGCGCAATATCATAGTCGGTTAACCAGAGGCTTTCCACTCGACTGGAATTTATAGTATGCTAAACCATAAGGGAGGAGAGGAATTTATGTTCAAACAACTGATCATCGGCGACGCAACGCATGAACTGGCCACTACGCGCCGCATTCTGGAACGCTTGCCCGAGGAGCATATGTCGTGGAAGCCGCACGAGAAATCAATGACGCTCGGCGGGCTGGCCACGCACCTGATCAACCTGCTGAATTGGCAAATCGCGATATTTCAGTACCCGGAGTTCGATCTTTCGACCGTGCCGCTGCGGCGGGAGCCAATGGAAAAACGCGCTGATATTCTGGAGGAGTTCGACGCGAACGTCGGCAAGTTTGAAAAGTTGCTCGCCGAATGCGACGAGAAAACGCTCGGCGAGGAATGGACGCTGCGCCACGGCGACCATATCATCCTCCGCGAGCCGCGGGCGATCGCGCTCCGCACCTTCGGATTAAGCCACATGGTCCACCACCGGGCGCAGCTCGGGGTATATTTGCGACTTCTCGATATTCCGGTGCCGGGTATATACGGTCCCTCGGCCGACGAGGAAGCCCAATGAACTAAGTTTCTCTATCCGATACGCACCAAACAGTCGCAGGGCACCAGCATCACCGCCGGTACTCTGCGACTGTTTTTATTGTCGTCGAATATCTTCGTAGTCCGCAAACACAGCAGCGAATGGCAAGTAAATGTTCCGATAATAAAAAAAGCCCAAAATTTCACGGGCTTCATTCGGACAATGTTCTTAAGCACCTACAGTTTTCAAGGAGACAAATGGAGGGGCAACCCGAACACCCCTTCGGCTGTTTGCTTTGGTATTAAATGCTTAAGATTATTCCTTTTCGCCGGTTCCGTCCTTCACTTGGATCATCCGCGTGAAATGAAAGGTTTGGCCGTTGTAATGTAACGTGACGCTTACGGTCGCGACTCCTTTATGGACTGCGAGCACGGTTTTATGATCGCCGACTACGGCTTTTCCTTCCATCACGTTCACTAACTGGACGGCATCTCCACTTACGGTCCACTCGTACGTGGCGTCCTTCCATGGGATCCGATATCCGTTTTCAAAAGTGCTGTTCAATTGCAGTGTCGATTGTTTCCCTTGCTCCAGCTTCAACTTCTCGTCGTTCCATTGATGCGTTATCGAACCGGATACATCGATGGAAACGGATCCTGCCGCTATATTGCCGACCTTCGCGATCAGAAGAGCCTTACCTGGCGATTTTGCAGTTACGGTTACGCCGTCCTCGGCTACGGACAATACGTTCTCATCCGTGCTTTCGAATCTCGCCTCCGGCACAATGACTAGCTGTCCTTGACCATCCTTCTGCGACGCGTTGGTCACTACCGGCTTCCATGTCGCCCCCCTCTGTATGGTCGGCAGCTTGGAAGGAAGCTGAATGATGTAATCCGGCACCGGCTCCAGCTCCGCGTACTTGAGAAGTTTGACGTTATCAAAATACAGCGTCGTGCCCGTCGGGAAGTCATTCATTTGCATGGACAGACGGATGATGTCCTTCACGTTCGCGCCGGCGTCCTTGAGCTCCTGGATCGGAATGTTCAGCGTGTTCCATTTTTGCGGCTCCAGCTTGTAGGCTTTCTGCACGGACGTTGCCCAACTGTAGGCGTCGTACATGAATTCGAGGCGAATCGACTGCTGTACGCCAGTCGGATTGTAAATCTCCATGCTTAGCGCGTCATAGGCGCTCCAGTCTGTATTGAGATAATTCACGTAAGCGCGGTCCGAGCCCTGAAGCTTGTTGGAGCCGGAATCAATATACGCCCGAACGGGGCCCCAACCGGCCGGATAGTCTACCTTCAGGACTTGGCTTACGGTGCTTCCGCCCGGAACGTTCGTGGTAAAGCTGCGCGTGACGACGCCATTGCCTCCGACGTTGAAGTCTCCATTAAAGTCCGCCAGTACAGATTCATCCTGCACCGGGCCACCCGGCAGTTGCTGAAGCACGATATCCTGACGAATCGTTTGCCCTGGTACTATATTCACACTCATCGTCCGGGAAATGTACCCTACCTTACTAATCGTAAACGGCTGCCGGATCGCCGTTTGACCGGTTGCCGTGAACTTGCCGTCCGGCTGGGTTACGGCTTGATACCCGTCTCCGCCAGTGATGGTTGCCCCGGCAAGGGGATTACCGTTTGCATCCCGCACGTACGACTCCAGGTTTCCAGTCGGCGCCGTATAGATTCCTTTCGCAAATCGGTAAAGATCCGTGTACAGCGCCCGGACTTCCGGGCTCGAGTGGTGGTACAAATCGTAAACGCCGTAGACATCCTGGTAATAGGCGAGCAAGGAATCGTTCATGTATTCGTATTTCACGCCGCCGATCAAATAATTGAGCAGCCTCTGGCGATACTCGTGATCCGTGATCGCGCGCTGGTCGAATTCGAGTTCGACCCCCTGCCCGGCTTGCTTGGACTTTAGCGCCGTCTCTTCGATCCGCTGAATTGTGGTATCATACTGAAAATAGTGGTTCGGCTGCACGAGCGTAAAATCGAAGCCGAAACGGTTTCCATTCATTTTCTCCCCGGCGCCGGACCACGGAATCCAGCCCAGTCGCATGCCTTGTGCGTTCAGGTATTCCGAGGCGTACCGCACGTTCTCCGCCTCTCCGGTAACCGTCGTGTCCAAATCCTCCTGGAGCCAGTAAAAGCCGGCCAATGTCAGGTGGCGGTAATTTCGCTCCTGGAAGCGAGTGGTCATCGTGTCGACGTACCATTTGACGAGCTCGTTACGCACGGACAGGCTTTCAAGGTTTTCCGATACTCCGTCTCTGTTGAAATCTCCGAAATCTTTGCTTTGGGGATCCGGAAAGGGCATCGTCAGGAATACGTTCACCTTCTTTTCCTTGTCGCCCAAGTTTTGGCCGACTTCCGCGACCGCTTGGTCAAGCGCGTCCAGCTGGAGTTTTTTCTCGAACGGCCGGTCCATAGCCCATTGCCAGTCTTCGAGGCGGCCTGGCACCGAATTAGGCACCCAACTGTACCAGCGATGCAGACTGCCGCCATTAGGTGACGTTGTGGTTAGCATGATGAATGAATCGTAGAAAGTGTCCAGTACCTTTCCTTTTTCATCCAGATATCCGACGTAGGGCAGCAATTTTTCTTTCGTGTAATCGCCGACATGCTCTCCTTGATAGTTGTCCGGATTGTAATAGCCCGTATAGAGCAGAACGATATTGGAAGAGTGGTTCGACTTTGGATCATCTTTGGGAATGTAGGAAGCGAAAACAGCAGGTATGGCTAAACAGGAGGTCATGACAACGATTAACGGCAAGGTCAACAAGCGTTTGAACGGATTTTTCACATCTTTCATCTCCTTGTCGATTGATAATGCGATTATCGGACCAGCGTTACAGCGTCCAAATAAAGCGTGTTCGGAAGCGTGAACTGCGCCGCCGGCTTTTACTTGAGCTGCATTCGTCGAATATCCTTGATGTTAAAATCCGACGTGGTCAGCATATCGGCGATCGGTATCTCTTAAGTCGTCCAGCTATTCGGAGCCAGGCTGAATCTCTTATAATCAGTCGAATGTCGATAACTTCTCTTTCATCAGCCCCATATAAAGTCCGGATACGATTTTCGCCATTTCGACCATGTGATGCGATCCGAACAGGGGCTCGTTTTCATAGGCTTGGCAAGAAACGACCAACCCTTTGTCCTGAATCAACTTTCTCATTCCATCCTGCTCCTTAGTGATCCGTCTTGTACCCCGATCCTCATTTCATTCCCGTTATCGTGATACCTTCGATGAACTTGTTCTGCACGAAGAAGTACAGCACAACGATCGGGATCGTGAACAAGGTGGCAGCCGCCATTAAAGGACCCCAAGCCACGCTGTTTTCACGGATGAACTGCTTGAGTCCGATGGACAGCGTCCATTTTTCCTGATCGTTCAAATAGATCAACGGTCCCTGGAAATCTCCCCAGGCAAAAAGGAACGTAAACAGACCTATGGTGAGTACTGCCGGTTTGGCCAATGGCAATATGATTTGCGAGTAGATTCGGAATTCCGACGCGCCGTCTATTTTGGCGGATTCGGTAAGTTCGTACGGGATGCCGTTGAAGAATTGGCGCACCATGAACACGTTGTAAGCCATGCCCGTTCCGAACCAGGTCGTCAGGACGATCGGCCAGTATGAATTCAGCATGTTCGCTTTGTTGAACATGACATAAAGCGGAATCATGGTTACCTGCGCGGGAAGCATTAGAGTACTGAGCATGAGCATGAACAAAACGTTGCGGCCTTTGAAATCAATTCTGGCGAATCCGTACGCCACGAGCGGCGAAAACACGACGACGCCGATAACGCTTAACAAGGCAATCCATACCGTGTTCAGCGTGTATTTTAAGAAAGGAATCATGCTTACGGCACTAGTGTAATTCTCCCACTGCAGGCGATGAGGAAGCCATTGGATGGGAATCATGAAAATTTCATCGTCGGTTTTGAAGGAGGTCAGGAACAGCCAAGCGAAAGGCGTAAGAAACAGCAGGCCGACCATGATCAAAACGAAATGGGAGAATACTTTTCCTCCGGCGGTTTGCGTGTGCATTATTTCTCACCTCCGTAGAAGACCCATCTGGATGAGGTTTTGAAGACGACGATCGTAAGAATGAATACGACGACGAACAAAAGCCAAGCCATGGAAGACGCATACCCCATCTTCAGGTACGAGAAGGCGTTCTGGTACAGATAGATGGCGTAGAACAATATGGAATTTTCCGGCCCACCGAGTGACTGGTTATTGGAATCGGCAAACACGTAACCTTGGGAGAAATATTGGAACGAACCGATCAAGCCCATGATGATGAGAAAAAGGGTCATGGGAGAAATCGCGGGCAGCGTAATATGCCAAAACTTCTTCCATACGCTGGCGCCGTCGATCGAAGCGGCCTCGTAATACATTTTGGGAACATCCTGAAGCGCGGCCAAATACATGATCGTCGTCGTCCCCGTCCCCCAGAAGCCCATTAGGATTAAAGCGGGTTTAATCCAATGTGGATCCAGCAGCCAGTTCGGTTCCGGAAGGCTGATCGCGCCAAGGAGCTGGTTGATGAGTCCGTACTGCGCGTTCAAAAGCCACATCCAGAGCAGTGATCCGGCGACGGCGGGAACCAATGTCGGCAGAAAGTAAACTGTCCGGTAGAGGGAAAGCCCCTTTACGTTTTTATTGAGCAGCAAGGCAATCGCCAATGCATACGCGATCTGCGGAAACAGGCCGAAGATCGTGATGAAGATCGTGTTGTACAAGGACAAATACACCTTGGGGTCCTTGAACATTTCGAAATAGTTTCCAAGCCCGATCCAGGTCGGAGACTTGAACAGGTTATACTCCGTCAAGCTGTAATAAAACGACATCAAGATTTGATAGAACTGGAAAACAAGAAACCCTAAGATCCATGGACTGATGAACAACAAGCCCACCAAAAGACGTTTCCGCTCTCTTCTCCTGATTCCGCTGTCCTTCTTTATGCGGTTCGCCATGGTACTCCTCCCGATGGAAATCATGCAGGAATAGAGTAATGGGAACCGATCCTCTATTCCTGCAATCCACGTCTCTTATTTACTTTTTGTCCGCGACCGGCTGCATCTTCTTGATGACGTTATCCATCGCGGCTTGGGCCGTGATTTGGCCCTTCAAAGCTTTTTCCGTTTCTTCGTTCAGCGCCTGTAGATATTCGTTGATGTAGATGCTGTTCGGGAAACCCTTCAGATTCGGGCTCTTCGCGCTCTCATAGTACTCCCACAACGCTTGAGTATCCGGATTTTGCGTCAGCTTCGGATTGTCGAGTGCTTTGATCGCGATCGGAATGGAGCCTTGGAGGGTGTTGTACTCGATTTGCACGTCTTCACTCGTCAAATACTGGATGAGCTTCCAAGCCGCGTCCGGATGTTTGGCTTTGGCCGGAATGAACATGGCGACAGGGCTGACCATACCGGAGTTTTTCAGCTCGGGATGGTCCTTCGGATACGGGAACGGCGCAACGCCCAGCTCCTTGTCTTCTCCGCGGTTTTTTACGTACCAATTCTCCCAACCAATCATCATGGCCAGCTTTCCGGTCAGAATGGGATCCTGCTCCGTTTCCATGCCGCCTAGACCCGATTTGAACTTGGCGATCGCCGATTCTCCGAATTCCTTATAATATTGCGCTTGGTATTCGATTGAGCTTACGTTAGCCGGTTGGTTCGCGGTCAACTTTCCGTTGCCATCATCCCATGTGCCGCCGAAAATGATCGGCCAGAATACGTTGTCGAGCCACGGATAATCGGGAATGAAGCCCATTTGGGAGATGTTTCCTTTGTCATCTTTCTTTGTCAGATTCTTCGCGAGGTCGAACAAATCTTCCAGCGTTTCTGGCGGAGTCGTGACGCCCGCTTCCTCGAACAGTTTCTTGTTGTACAGCAATTTGTTTGCCATGCTCATCGAGATCGGGAAACCGTAGATTTGCCCGTTCACTTTCATCCGGTCCAATGCGGCGGGAATGATCTGGTTCGTGTCATACCCGTCCTTCTTAATGAAGTCTTCCAGGCTCAGAACGGCTCCGGCCGCCGACCACGGCCCTACGTTGTTCCAATAGGTTACGACCAAATCCGGAGCGCTGCCTCCCGAAATGGCGGTCAACTGCTTCTGGGGATCCTGGTTGCTCAACGTTTTGACGAAAATTTCATTTTGGCTCTCATTGAATTTGGATACTACCTGGTCCAGATGGGCCGCACCTTCACCCGTAAACGGATTCCAGAACTGGATTTCCACCTTTTCCTTCGGCGCCTCGGACGCCGCCGCCGGCGTACTCTCGCTTGCGCTGGGGCTCGTTCCGGTCGATGGGCTCGGATCGACTTCTTTCGCTTTGGTGCATGCTGCTAATGCCATCACAATCATGGTGAGCACTATCAATAAAACCCAAGAACTTCTTTTTTTGCCGTTCTTCAATTGAGTCACCCTTCCTTCGAGTTTGAAATACTTTGTTTTTGGAGGAAATATACTCCCCTTTTGAATGTAATGGATATATCTTTCAGACGCCTAGTTCTGATTCGCCCAACCCGTTCTCACAAGGCGAAACAGCACAGTTCTCATTTGGCCGATCGGTTCTCAACCGCCGTATTCAACGCAAAAAAACCGCCATTTCTGGCAGTTTTTTCACCCTTTACCTCTTATTCATAAAGTCCTGAATCTGCCTCTGGAGCTCCATCTGGATCGTATCCAGCATGCGGCCCGCTTCGTTCTCTAACTGTGCCCAGGCTGTATCCGGATCCATCACTCCGTTAAACAGTGGGGGATAATACTTCTCCTCCAACCGGGTGTATAGTTTGATTTCATTGCGCACCGGTTCCGCGTCGAATTGGAATCCCGTCAGAATATCCGGCTTGAAGTTTTCCGCCTTGCGGATGAACGTTTCGTTCGGATCATCCGAGCTTTTCTCGATGCGCTCACCCGTCGGATTCCACAGCCATACGAAAGCCGGCTGGATATACCGGTTATTCTTTAAAGAGTATTTATCGGAGCTCAATGGGCTCCAGTTCCTTCCTTCGATACCGTAAACGAGCAGATCATAATTTTCCTTGCGGTTTGCCCAATCAAGGAACCGGATCGCTTCCTCTTTATGCTTGCTAGCAGCCGGCACGGCTATAAAATTCCACTGCGCGAAGTTCGTAATATTCTCGCCCGGAGTCGCCTCGAAGAAGGTCACGCTTTCCAATTCCCCTTCCGGCACGTTCTTTTTCAGCTTTTGCTGGACGTCATCCGAAACCACGAACGATCCGGTGGGGAATATGGCCGCCTTGCCACTTACTCCGGGGTCCTGAAAATCCTTGACGCCCAGCACGTTCGGATCCATCACGCCGTCGAGATATAACTTGCGCGTTTCCTGGATCCATTGACGGATGACCGAGTTCTTCTCCTTGAACAGGTTGTGGACCTCTCCGTTGTTGTTCTCGTAGTACAACATCAAACTGTTGCCCAAGGCGTGCGTCGGGCGGATTTGGGTTTGGAAATCGTCATAGTGCCGGAAGGTCGCCCAACTGTACATTTGCTGGCTGGTCGAACCCGCTGCGATCAGCGGAACTACTTCTTTTTCACGCTCCTTCACCTGGTACGCGAAATGGATCAAGTCCCCGTAATTGCGAATCGGCGGAATGTTCAACTTCTCCCGGATGTCTTTCCGCACGAAGTAGGAATGCCCCATGACATGGGAGACTCCCAGGGGAATGGCCATGATTTTGCCGCCGAAACGGTTGGCCTCCCACATTTCCTTCGGTCTGGTGGCCTGGATCGTTGTTCCGTACTTGTTCAGCAGCAAGTCCAGCGGCTCGTAATACCCGTCGGCGATCATTTCGCTCAAATGCATCCACGGCGCGTCGAAGACGAGATCCACGTCTTTGCCCGAAGCGAGCGCCACCTGCGATTTGCTGCCGAAATCCTGCCATGGAACGAACTCGAAATTGAGCTTGATCGGGAACGATTCGGCCTTCAGCCTTTTCTCGGCCTCCGCGATCACGAGGTCGAAGTCGGGCGAGCGTTCTCCCGGGAGGAGAATCTTAAGCGTTACGAAACGATCTCCGCTGCCCGGGACCGGACTCGAGGAACATCCCGCCGTGCCGGTTAAAACGAGAAAGACGGCCAACAACCACCATACGCTCCGTCCGGTCAACTTCCTTCCCCCCATCTTGAAGTATTTTGCTGCCGGTACTGATTCGGCGTCATGCCTGTCGCTTTCTTAAACGCGGTAAAAAAGTGGCTCCGAGTTAGAAAACCGGATCTCGCAGCGATATCTTCCACAGACATCGCCGTCTGAACCAACAGCTCCCTTACTTTTTCGATCCGGAAATTCAACAGATATTGAGAGAGCGATTGATTCTGCATGTCCTGGAAAAGCTGCCTCGCATACTTGACCGACAGGGAGATGTGCTTGGCGATATCTTCGGGCGACAGGTTCGGGTCCTGGAAATGGTAATGAATATAGTTGACCATTTCTTCCACAAGCTTGTCTCTCCGGTTCAGGTTATGACGGTTGGAGAGCTGGTCGATGACCGCGAACAGCTCCTGCTTCAGCCAGTTGTGCAGATCGTCCAGGGTCGTGAACCGGTCGATCTGTATTCCAATGCCTTCTACGTCCTGCAGGGAGGAGAGGCTGTTGAACTCCTTGACGAGCGAGAATAACAGGACCGTCAGCTGGATTTTGGATTCCGAATATTTCAGGGCCTTCATTTGCGTGAACAAGTCCTGCAGCAGCCCGGCCACCTGGTCCTTTTTGCCGGACTTGATGAGCGAGGGAAGCCTGTCCAGGCCCTTCAGTTCGGAGTAGGGCAGCTGCATTTCCAGGTAAACCTCGTAATCCTCTTCCGTGTAAGTTTTATCTTCGCCGCTGATGAATTTGAGCAGGCAGAGTTCCAGCGCGAAATCGTAGACGGAACGCAGGTCGTCATGGATCCGCTGCCTGCCCGTCATGGCGATCGTCACCTGGAGCCTCTGATGGGTTTTGATCTGCTGCTTCATGGATTTCAGCGTGGACTTGATCGACGGTATATCCTGATTCGTCCCGAGCAGGAATACGACGTGATCGCCCGCCATATCGACGGTTTCCAAGGCTCCGCCTTGTTCGGCGAACAATTCCGCGGCAATGTTCCCCATCGCGTATTTTAGCAGCTGTCTCGAAGCGAAGTCGTATTTCTCGGTAATGCTCGGGTAATCGTCCATCTTGCAAACTACGAGGAAAATTTCCGAATACCGCAGCAGTTCCGGTTCGCGAACAAGCGCGACCCTCAGCGTATTATCCATTCTCCCCTGGAGAAGCCATTGCCGGAGGAACTCGTCCTTCACCAGGTTGTGGTGGCTTCTCATCGATTGGCTGAGCCGGTCCATGCGTGTGGACAGAAGTTCGATTCCGCTTTTCAGGATATCGTAATCGTCTCCGCTGCCGAAGATCTCCTGGCTGTTATCCTCCCCCGCCTTCAGCTTGCGCTGCAGCTGCTCCGCCAGTTTTCGGAACGGCTGTACGGCCCTCTGGGAATTCCAGATCGCCGCCAGCAGCAGCGGAATGAGCAGAATCAAGGAATAGCCGATGATTTTGTACTGGAACGCCACGGTCAAACGCCGGAATACTTTCATTTCCGTCAAGGAGTACAGGGTCCAGTTCTGAGCCGTGATTTGCGCGGTGTTAACGTGCAGCCGGCCTCCGTCCATTTTGAGCAAGCCGGATTCCGATTTGTCCATCAACCTGCGCAATTCGGTCAACATCTCTGAAGATGTCGGTTGGCCCAGCATCACTTGGCCGGATTCGTCCAGAATGAAAATATTTGAGCCAAGGTTTTCGTTGTTCTCCAGCAGTTGCTCTTCCACGGCGCGATTATCCAGTAGCAGAACCAAATAGCTGCTTTCGTTCTTTTTCGTAGGCGTGGAAGGAAGGATGAGCGACATGTGGGATTGGCCTTCGATTTCATGACGGAAAAATTGCAGGAGCGAAGGAGGGTTTTTCTTCACTTTGTCCACGATTTCCGAGTCCGCGAAGCGGTCAAGGGGGATGACGCCCTCCTGCGAATCCATGACCCGGCGATCCAGCAGACTGATTAAATAAACCCTCTGAATAAAAGGTTCCGTCGACATATATTCTGTGATCGTGTTCAGCAGCTCCATATCGGTGATGGGCGACCGTTTTGCCGAAAACCATTCCTGAAGAACGGGGTCGTCGTACATGTGCAAACCGTAGGACTTCAATTTATCCAGAATGAATTCCGTCCGGCTCGCGGTCTGCGCCAATTTGTTCTTATGGAACAAATTCATTTGGTTATCGGCGTACTTGGAAAATTGGTTGGATAAGAATATGGAAAATAAAAGAATAGCTACGGTGAAAATGATGCCTATCCACAGATACAAGCGCACGTAATTTCTTGTTAGCAATGGCCGCATGTTTTTCCCTTCTCCATTCACCGTGCGGATTTGTATTCGTTTTCATTTATAACTATATTATTTTGTGTCGCGTTTATCTAGGCATGGGTCAATATATATCAAAATCGTACGGACCTGGATAATTGGTTATGTAACACCTAACCTACAAGTCATTTTAATCTTATCGTCAATAATATCAGGTCGTAAGAATGCTTTTACTTAATTATTAACAGTCTGTTGTAGAAAATAGTTTTTATAACTCTTTTCATGAAAAGTTCATGATGAACGGTGTTTATATCAATAGAGTTTTGGGTCATCCGGATCAAATGCAAGGGAATCTACAAGCACTCGCAGCGAGGATATTGAATTCTGATATTAACCAAACAGTAAATCCAATTAATTGGCACTTATTATTACTAGTTGATTCAGATTGGTATATACCAGTATTGAAATACATGGCGAACCAAACCTCTATGGCATGTTCACTATTATAATCCAGTTTTTTAGTTCTTGGATAACTGAGCGGTTATACGGTTTCTCCATCATGTGAATTTTATTCATTACTAATCTCACCCTCTTGGTACATCTGAATAGACCGCCGATAAAATCGGCAATCTGTTATCGTTTTACTATTATTCCCGTTAGTTCAGCCTACTTCTAGTTTGTTATCAATCTCGATAAACGACTGATTGGACTGTGTCATACCAGCCTTCGCGCAGTAGAATTTGAAACGACCGGTCCGGGTTTTGCTCACAAAATTTATCCAATGCTTCTAGCAGCTCTTGTACTCCTTCAGGATCATTCTCACGCATTTTGTTGAATTCCATAATTTGTACAGTAGTTGCAGCCTCCCGATGATGATGGCCTTGAAGAGACTCGAGATAATCATCTATCAGCCGCTCCCCGAAATAATCGCAAAAGAGGAATCGTTCTTTCCAGTTAGGGCTTTCTGCTCCTTCGCCCCTCCAATATACATTCGTTTGCCGCTCCCAAATATCCCACTTGTTTCCGTCCGGATCATACAATTGGAACTGGCGGCCGCATCCTCCTCGATCATTAATTTGATGGGATACCTTTAATCCTTGATCGATCATTTTTCTATGCAGCTTGGAAAGTCCATTGACTTCAAACATGGCAAATGCCATATGCCGTATACTATCCGGCGCCGGGGTTTCGTGATTATATGTTTTGGGTTCTAGGGATCGAATAAAGTAGATTTCCTCCCCCGCCTCCGTTACGGGTTGCCCCGCCTCATTCACTGGACCACCCAATGTTTCTTTATACCACTTATATGATCTCTCCGGATCACTTGCTGGGAAGAATAGGGCTGCTACTCTAATAAAAACAGGAACTCCTTCTCGGATCGGTTGTGTCTCGGTTTTCGGATCCTGCCATACTTGAAACTTGTGCCCCTGTGGATCCTTAAAACAGAACATAAGTCCTTTTCCGTCCACATCTTCCAGCGATTCCACTTCCACACCAGTACCGGCTATTCGCTCGTACAGTTCCATAATGCAATCTGTCTCATAGCGAATGGAAAACATCTCATAGGTTTGCCCAGGAAGCCATTCGTCAGTTAAGAAAGTATTGGTCAAACCTTTCTTCTCTACTTCGTTCATAAATATATCGTGTTGTCGAGTAACCCCTCGTGTGATTTTTTCGTACCAGGGCCATACGTCATTTGGGCCATCGTCCACCGGCATGTACAAGCAATTGATTCTCTTGAGTGCAACCTTGGTTGCTGATAATTGACTCATCTTATCTTCCTTCCCAATTTAAGTTTGCGATTATCAACTGTTTTTCATAGGTGAGTAAATAGTAATATTAGACATTAATATCCAAATACCTCCTGTGGGTTTTCAAACTAAACTGCCCGTTATTTTAATGTCGTTGATGTCATCATATCCTCTCCTGCTGGTTAAGTAATCGGGCCGGCACGGTTGATCAAGGCTAACGATTCATGTTTTTGTCCATTTCATTTATTTCACTTCTAATTCCAATAATTGATGTATAAAAAGCAAAAAAATCCACAAAATAACTTCACATCCAGTTAAGGAGTGAACATACATGAGCAGAAAAAGTTTAGTCGTTCCACAAGCACAAGCAGCACTTGACCAAATGAAATATGAGGTAGCACAACAGTTTGGGATTCAATGGTCTCCAGATGGTTACAATGGGAATATGACTACTCGTGATGCAGGTACTATTGGTGGAAACATCACAAGAGCGTTAATTCAAATTGCAGAACAATCTCTTGGCTCAGGGACAAAAAGATTCTAATTTAAAATTAAAAAATAGCCCTCCTCAATCTCATAAAGAGACTAGGAGGGCTATTTGAAGTTCAGTTGCTGTTCTTCTTGTTTAATGAGATTATGCCGTTACGCCTTTTTTGTATGTGACCGGGTACATGTCTCCCTGAACGATATCGCCATCTTTACCGCCTGAAGCAATGAATTGTTTAATCGACAAGTAGAGGTGCCGCTCATCGTACCGAAAGCGTGTTTCGCCTGTCATTAAGTGAAGCGCCGACGATCGGCGTACCCGGTCCGAAATGTTAGGACCACTTCCGTGTAATGTTAAGCTGTGATGGAAGCTGACTTGACCCGCTTTCATAACGATCGGCATAGTTCGAAACACTTGTCCCTCAGGCACGTTCATTCCATTTTTTTGATTATCTAAATTTTGTTCGTAAAAGTCACTGCCATTTAGAAGTCCCCAATGGTTGCTGCCCGGCACCATCATCATGCAGCCATTCTCTTCGTCAACGTCATCGTATGCCACCCATGCCGTAAGCAGCGTCTCCGGGTTCTGAAAGCACTTCCAATACGTATAGTCCTGATGCCAACCCACGTTTGAAGCGTGTCCTCCGGATTGTTCAGGTTTATGCAACAGCTGATCGGCCCAGAAACGGATTGTATCCGTCTCCGTCAAAGCAGCGGCAATCTCTCCAATCACCGGATCGTGGGCGAGTGCACGGATCGTTAAGTCAGCATAGCTCGCCATATCTGTTTTGCGAAGCGTTTTCGGGTGACCTTTTTCGTAGCTCCAGATTGCTTCGGGAGGCGTTCCCGTTTCGAATTCGTTCCGGTATACTCTCTCCATTCTTTCACGTAGCCTGGACAGCCTTTCATCGTCGATAATTTTCGGAGACACCCAGTAACCATTTTCTTTGAAAAATTTAACGTCATCTTGCGTCGGTATTCCATTTGCATTTGGCACTTCAGTTCATCCTCTCGTCGCGAGTTCACTCTCGCTTATAACATCATTATGGCTTGTTGCGGGACATTCTGTCTTTGTCTGAAAATATTCAATTTATCCGATTGTATGATATTATCACAATAAAGGTTGGTGATTACTTTTAATCCTATAATCGTTTGTCCATTTGTACGATTTGCGATCCGTGTCCCCCTGCTCGCGGGCGATCGGCATGGTCCTCGGATCTGCTATGTCCCCTCCCTGTATCTCATCGAGTCCGGCTGTGGCAGCATCATCTACGAAGACCGCCCGAATATACGGTTGCAGCCAGGAACTTTATTATTTATCCAGCCTGGCGTATCCCACACTTGGGAGGTAGATGTGGATAGTCCACTCACGTTTCGTTGTGTATTCTTCGAATGGTCCTATCGACTGAAGACGGGGGTACGGATTCCAAATGATTTATTGTGTCAACGTACTAAGAAATCAGATGACCGTTTGTTGGACGTGCAGCTCGACTATGGAATTCCTTACTCGCTAGTTGTGGATTCGATCAGCGTATGGAAAGGATTATTCGAGACGGTAACGTCTGAGTTCGAGGCGGTATCTCCTGATTTATCGGTTCTCGATCACGAGGATTATCCAAATTCGTTAGCCATCACTGGTCATTTCCACCTGCTGCTTCACCAAGTCTACCGGTTGGCTAGGCGTCAATCCGATATCACAGATCCGCGTATTACCAAACTGATAGCGTCGATGGAACGGCTGGCAGGCGGTGAATACGAAGACGTCGAAGGTTGGGCGGAGAAGCTCGGATTGAGCCGCAGCCACTTCCATGTGCTTTTCCGGACGAATACCGGCTTTACGCCCAAATGGTATTGGAATCGGTGTCGAATCAACAAAGCCAGGAACGACCTGCTAAGTACAAACGATACGGTAACAGTGATCGCCGAACGTTATGGTTTTTCCTCGGTTCACGCCTTTACCAAATTGTTTCAAAAGATGGAAGGCGTAGCTCCGACGGTCTTCCGCCGTCAATATCGATTGATCTAATGAATACTTTCCTGTTTTGACATTTAAGAAGAATGATCACCACAATTCGTCATATAACAGAAATAAACGGAATAAACATGAATCAAATTAATTGACATAACTGAACAAACACGAATATAATCAAGTCATCACCAGTGATATTTTTCCATTTTGGAGGCGATTAATATGTTCTCAGAAGAAAGGCGCGACAAAATCATTGAGCTCCTTAACAACGATGGGCGAGTATTGGCAAAAGATTTAGCGGATATGTTTGACTTATCGATCGACTCGATCCGAAGGGATTTATCCATCATGGAAGAGAAAGGATTACTGAAGAGAACACATGGCGGAGCAATACCTGCTTCTAAAGTGCGTAGCACTCCTTTACCTACGTCGGAACGGTACCAGGAAAGCGCACCACATCAAGATGCCATTTCAAAATTAGCAGCATCTTATATTAAAGAAAAAGATACTGTATTTATTGGTGGAGCAGGTATTCATTACGGCATGTTAAGGTTTCTTCCCGAAATCCCCTTAACCATTCTCACTAATTCAATGAATATTGCTGAATCTTTGAAGGAAAGGGAACTAATTGATACGTATCTTATTGGCGGTAAAGTAAAGCCATCCGGTAATATAACTGATACTCTGGCTAACGACTTCATACGGCAATTTTCCATTGATATTTGCTTTATGACTGGTGGAGGAGTTTCAAAAAATGGAATAAGTACCTCGACTCCTGAGGTAGCAAGCTTTGGCAGAGCTGTTAGCGAAGTTTCTAGAAGAACAATATGTTTAGCCCCTCATGAGAAACTAGGTGTTGACTTCTTTGCTAAGCAATGTCCAATCACACAAATTGATGTTCTTATCACTGACGATCAAGCTAGTATTGACGTAATTGAAGAAATTGAAAGAAAAGGTATCAAAGTGTTGATCGCTAACTCAACTGCAACAGAAATAAAGGAATAGATCAGTCCATTTGCACTGGTGATCTATTCCCTCTTATGAGAGTCGCTTATGGGCGACTCTTTTTATTATAATTTAATACGGATTTTTCAACTAACCTCCCGTTAGTTGAGAAAACGGCAGCCAGATTCATGGTAGCCGTTTCTTTGTGTTTATTCAACTATCGTACCAAGGGAGCTTAATCTTCCGTCATCCGACCAAAGGAGACTTTTTGAGGTATATCAGTATCCTTTAATCGTTCGTACGATTCTAAAATGTCGGGTACATTTTCTTTGGTAAGAATTAACCCGTGTATTACATTTTTAATGACTGCTAGTTCATCTTGATTAAATGTAGAGAGTTCTGGAATTAAACTTTGAATTCGCCTCTCAAAATGCCTCGATAGGGCATTTGTTATTGAAATTTTCTCTTCTTCAGTTAGCTTTTCACATAGAGATATGATTGTGGTTATTATTTCATTCATTAAGTACAACCCACTCCCTCATCCAGAAATAGACAACTACTAATTATACTGTAATTTATAGGATGCGGTTGCGTTAAGCTGCCCTTTAGCTGTAACTTTGATCAAGCTAAACAGGATATCCGAACCATAGCTTAATTAGATTTCCATCCGGGTCGTATACATCGAAAGATTTGCCACATCCACCGCTGTCTTTGACGGGACTTATTCTCACCCCGGCTTCAGTCAATTTTTTGTGATATTTTTCAATGTCTTCATTTACTTCTAATATGAAAACATGATTTGGCCTCCCATGATGAGTAAATGTTAACCGTTCTTCTCCATCAGTTTGTGTCAGCATGATATTTGCCCCTGATGCAGGGTAAATAAAAACCTCCGTGTTACCTGGCTCAATAGGAAGGCAATTTTTAGCAGTATTCAAGTAAAAACCCAATTGAAAAACATAGAAACTTACTGCTCGCTGCATGTCTTTCACTGGCAATTCAATACAACTAACTGTTTCTATTGGTGCTTCCTCTCTGGTTTCTGGAATCATTTAGTTGCCCCTCTCGCTCAGTTTATATTGTTCTTTCTTACTGCTTTGGATCACTTTTAACACGGTGGGAACAAGAGTGGCTTATAACCATAGGAGTTTGTCTGATAGTTATTGATACTTTGAACCATTTGTGAGACAACCTTTGCCAATTCTATTTTTTGCATAATTTTAACATAAGAGCATTATATTTGCGTGTCTTTTTTTGCTTTTATTTCGTATGGTTCGTGTCGTTATACTGCCCGTTAGCTTAACAAGGAAATGGAGCAGTTGCCGCAGCAAACTGCAATTCGTTTGTTCAACTATCGTTTCTTGTTAGTTCAACGATATGCCAAGATCGGATTAAGGGTGGAGGGCAGATTCGCTAATTTCACTCTTATGCTTTACCATTCAATGTCTTGCCATAGTTCCTATAAAAATTGATCTTCGATTTTTGCATTTTCAAATAGTTCATCTGAGTTTTTAAAATCTTGTGTGTAGCCATCATCATTTCTTGTGAAATAGACACCTTTTGAATTACAACTGATCCAATATCCTATGTCTTTATAATAAATAAGAAATTCTTCTCCCCATCCAACTCGTTGTTTTATCTCTATGAATTCTTGATACTTCATGAGAATTATTCCTTTCAGCTTTTGTTATCAATAAATGCTCTCATTCGACTAAGTACTTCACATGTATCTGAAATATTCGTGAACTAATCAAATATTCCCTTCAATGTTATTCAACTATCCTGCCCGTTAGCTTAACAAAAAAAGGGAGCAGTTGCCGCAGCAAACTACTCCTTGATTGTTCAACTATCGTTCCCCGTTAGCGGAACAAAGGGGCTAAGAGTTATTTTGAACGGCTGCTGTTGATTTTTATTAAGCATCATCCCCCGTCCCTGGACAGAACCAATTGCTTCACTTTCAACGGTTGCTGCAATGCTTCATTAGTCTGTTGCTTGGCCGGTCACCCATTCGTCCACAATCTTAAGCTCTTCCCCGCCTAACCAAAGTTCGTGCGTCTGCTGGTTACTATCGTGAAGCTCGTAAAAGTATTGATCCTCCTGCTCATCGTAGCCCTTCGATACGACCTTTACCGAGCTCAGATCGAGTGATTCTTCATACTTCTGAAGCATCCGCTCCACTGCCGCCTTCGTTTCCTCGTTGTCATCGTACATGCCCAAATGAAGTGCCAGGCTTGCTGTGTCCTTCTGCAGCAGCGCCTGCACGTAACGCTCAACTTCCAGCACCGTATAGGGATACTGCCCGATCAGTGGAGAGTTGTACAGCGGCTCGCGCCTGTCGTCATCCTGAATCTGCTCCATCCCCTGGGACTTGGCATATTTCATTTGAAAAGGAATGGCGCGTTCCTTACCGTCCTTCGTACCTGCGATGGTGTAATGTTCAACATAGTACTCGTCATTCTGCTCGTTAGCCTCGAAGCGCAGTAGCAGGTTTTCCAAGCCGTCAAAGTACAGCAGGAATCCTTCCAGCACCTTTGCCATATCAGCCTCGGTATACTCATTCTCCGCATGCGCCATGAGTCCGGACAATGCCTTCGTATCCTGCTGCTTCAGTACTTCCAGGTATTTTTCGCCATCCTTCGCGGAGATTTTCTCCAGTGATTGCGTATCATCCTCCGAAAACCTTTCAGCATCCGGAAAGATCGATGCCCCTGCCTCTCCAGGTTGTTCGAGCTCCGATACTACCTCTGGCGCAGGTGGTACGGTTTCCGATGTCGAAGACTGCTCCTTGCCACACCCCACCATTGCCGTCATAAACGTTACCGAGATTGCGAGCATCAGTGTCACCCTCTGTATTTTCTTCCCCAATGTCAAATCATCCACTCCTATCGGATAAGGTACGACTAAATGGACGCCATAGCCACCCGAAAGGTTCCACAGCCACTGAACTATCGTACCCGTTAGCTTAATACGATTAAATTGATACATCAAATTCTTTAACATAAACGGCATTGCCAGTAACTTCTATGATTTCATCATTTACTGTCACTCGTACTCTACCATCCCTTTCAATTTCTTGACCTTGCTCAATTAAAAGGGTAAATGAGGAGTGAGACACTATGTTTATATATCTTGCATAATAGGCTCCCATTACCCCTGAAGCAGTACCAGTAACTGGGTCTTCAATTGTACCCGAAAAAGGCGATGAAAAGTGACGAGCGTGCATATGTGCCGCCGTATTATATGTTTCAAAACAAAATGGATGGATAGATGCTCTTGGCATTTCCTTTAAAATGTTCGGAAACAGTTTGTTGTTTGGTTTCATTCGTTTGAAAGCAGCAAGACTTTTTATTGGAATCAATAATGTCCACGTACCTGTGCTTCCATACAATGTCGGTAGTTCTGTTTCAATATCAATTTCTTCAATTCCCATCGAATGAGCCAGTTCTTGAAGTGAGCCATTAAATTCCTGAAATTGGGGATTTGCTTGTCTCATTGTTATGTAAAACCCATCGTTTGAATTAAGACTAATTGGTAAAACCCCAGCTTTTGTTTCAATTGTAAAATCAGTTTTGTCCCCCAACAAACCTTTCATTTTCAACGCATAGATAGTTGCCATAGTTGCATGACCGCAAAGGTTGATTTCATGACCTGGAGTAAAAAATCGTATTTTTAAATCAGCTTTATCGGATTTAAGTGGGAATGCCGTTTCGTTGAACCCTACTTTTTCAGCGACTTCTCGCATTTGCTCGTCAGTAAGATTTTCGCCATCTAAAACTACCCCAGCTGGGTTTCCCATATTAGGAACATTACTGAATGCGTCGTAATGATAGACCTTTAATGTTTTCATAAGAACACTCCCAACTTTATTTCAATTATCATACCAAATTTTGGGCTACCCTTAATACTATTAAAATTCGCAATCGCTATTCCACTAATCTGCCCGTTACTTCAATGGAAAAGAGAAGCCGCCACGTAGCAAGCTACTACACTATAGATCTTCGTTAGGGGGCTCAATAATCTGATCAGTAAAAAACTTAAGCGTTAAACAGATATCCAAAATTTCTATTACTCATGGAAGGTTATAAATGGAATTTGTGGAAGTTATATCAGGTATATAATTGTAATCTAAGGAGGCTTTTATGGCTATTACTCAAAGTATGAAATCATTTTTTGATGAAAACGGCTATCTAATCGTAAAACAAGCTGTTACATCCAAGTCATGCGAACGACTTATTGACGATATTTGGAGGTTTATAGGTAAAAGCCCCGACGAACCAAACAGTTGGTATTTGCCTGCAAAAGATATGGACCAATTATGGGAGCATCAAAATAGCGGGATGATTCCTCTTTTTCATAATCAGACGATGTGGGACCACCGCCAAGCCCCTCTTGTATACCAGGCGTTTTCCGAATTATTACAGGAAGAAAAGTTATGGGTAAGTATAGATCGAATTAATATGAAGCCACCAAAAAGGAACAGTTTCCCGGAATTTAACAATCATTTTATCCACTGGGACCTTGATACTTCTAAACTAAGTTCTCCAATGCCGTATGGGAAAAGATTGCAGGGCGTGCTTTGTCTAGCAGATACTAGTGTGAATCAAGGTGGATTTCAGTGTGTTCCCAAATTGTACCGAGATTTAGAGGACTGGCTTTCCAAACAACCAATTAATCGTGATCCACGTGTTCCCAATCTTGAAGATTACTCAATTGAGTATATTTCTGCTAACGCGGGCGATTTGATCATTTGGGATAGTCTTCTCCCGCATGGTAACGGTGAGAATCTATCTAATAAACCGCGATTTGCGCAATACATAACGCTATATCCGGCAAGACGGGACCAATTTGAGCGGCGCCAGGCATTCGTCGATGCTTGGAAAAATCATGAGCCTTTCCCCCCTCTGCCCACTGATCCTCGAGAATGGGAGAAAAATAACTCTGAACATTCAGCGATATTAACCGCCCTGGGGAGAAAATTACTTGGGATTGAGTCATGGTGGTAGGAAAACGCTAAGTAATAGTAAATAAAGTTGTGAAAATAGTCTCCCAAACGCGTTGTCTTTTTTCTTGAGCTATTCTGCCTGTTCATATTATAACTCAACGAGGTAGCCGTTTCTTACCAGCTGCCTCGTTATGGTGATTGTTAAGCTAAAGTTCCCCGTTAGCGGAATAAATAAAGAGATGTTAATATTCATGCCAGAAGGTAGAAAAGCCCACAAACGGTGGTTTGCGGGGCGGGTCCACTCTTCTTTCATCGGCTATTTCTCTTCTATTGGTGTATAAATCTCTAGTTCACTTTCAGGTGAAGTCGGATTGAATCGTTGGTCCATCAACTCCACTACCCAACCTTTACTATGCTTGTAACCATTCTCAGCAATCCAACGGTTAAGAGATCCGTAAGCATCACCTATTTTCCAAATCTCACCTCTGTGAGTATAGACAGCATAAGTACACACAGGAGTTATCTGGCTTACCATTCCTTGTGGAATATTGCCAATCTCTGTGACTTTAGCTGTTGCATAGTAAGTCCCAAGGTTATCAGGTGCGAAATTACCTGGTTCATAAAGAGCCAATTTTTCACCAGTTCGATTCGGGATTTCGTCCATACGACTTAGTAAAGAGTCAAATGATAGCGGAATTACGGTCGGATATTCCGAATACTTCGCTTCATGCCTTGTTCCAACTGCTGAGAATCCTCTTTTGACCACTCTACATGTGTTGTCTTTAACGCCTAGTTCGCTCATTTCGTTTCTCCTTTCGTTATCTGAATCGTATAAAAAGGCATAAAATAACATTTCGACAACAATCCAAATTTTCCCTGCGAAATCACATTCAATTTCAATGAAAACTAAATCCTGTAAAATAGTGTTTGATTATCCTGCCCTTTAGCTCAATGGTCTGTAGAACATAGTTACAAAACACCATTAATATCTTCTTTGTAGTCGACTTTGGTTTGATTGTGAAATAAGCCGTACACATGGTAAATAGCTTATCGGTAATCGGTATACATTCTTGGTCTTTTTCGGCATTCGGTACATATTCTTGACATTGCACATTGCCAAGAATATGTACCGATAAAACAAAAAAACCGCACTTTACGCGGTTATTAATCGGCTCATATTCTTGTCATCCGACAGATGTACGGACATTATATAAATTGTACTTATGAGTAAAAACATACCTATGTCTCTATCCCCTAATTTCTGTTTAACACAATCAGTATTGGAACAAAAAAAAGACATGCTAAAAGCACATCTTTATTAATATTCTTATATCAGTTCACAAACACCGACGGGCGAATGTCCGTTGCGTGAATCTGGTGTTATGTGATGCTCTTGCCTTCTTCGATTCATCTACCCTAATAATATTGTTGCTTTTTCTATTTCTCCTTGAGCATCTAAGTACTTCAATGTACTATCAATATCTTCAATATTCATAGTCTTCACAATTATTAAATGCTGAATATTACAACCTGGTGGATCTAGATTAGGATGTTCAAAATGCTTTACTAATCTTTCTGGGGTGGTTACCAAACACCATCTCTTCATTCCATTATTAAAAGTTATCGTTACTTCAATTAAATCAAAAGAGTCTAATTCATCATCGAACTTCCAACTTTGTAGTATCGGTACATCCACTTTCCCCTCAGAGAAATGGTATTTATTGATCCATATTTTTCTCTTCTGATTTCCGATTATTCTAAAATTTTCATTATCTTCAGCGACTACTTCATAAAACCTACCCTTAGTAATTGCGTGTCCATATATCCCAACACTGGTACAGGTAATATTTCTTTCCGCCATGTACTCACATCCGATACCATGTTCTGCTAGGTAATTGTTTTTCATAAATTCATGCGAGGGTTTCGCATAACGTCATATTTACGAACTTCGTGATTTTATTGAATACCGGGTTATAAATGAACCATACATTTTGGTCTTTTAACTCAATCATATTATAACAGATATTGGGTTCAATGGGCGTACCACTTCTCTGCTTTGCAGCTCCAGCACGATGGCTAATAAACGGTCCGTTTTGTTCATTGCTGCCCCTTGAAACTTAATACCGTTCACTAGAAACTTGCCTTTACTTATGATACGGTTCACCTTATCTACGGTTTTCAGTTAAGTAATTCAACGTATTATTCAACTCTACTGCCCGTTAGTTGAGTCTTTTCGTAATAATAATGACTTAGTGAAATTAATTGCTTTAGCAATTTCCGGTCGTTCTATGTTCATATCTATTTTAATCATTTTAATACAGTCGTTCGATCTAAGTTCGATTTCCTCAGGTTCTGTTGGTTCAGGTATCTCTAAATTAGCACACTCTTGGAGATAAAGTTCCATTGCTAAACACTGATGCGCAAATTCCATAGCTTCTTCTTCATCCTCACCTTCTACATCTGCATTTGGAACATCAGGAAACAATACTGCGATTCCACCGTCATAGCGTCGGAAAATAGCAGGAAAAGTATAGATGTCTCTCATTTTAGTATCACCTAAATCGAATATTATTTAGGAACATAGTCTTTCCAGCTTTCGTCTTATCCTTTATAGTCTCCCGTTAGTTGAGCAGCGTGGTGATGTTGTTAAATTTAACGAATAAAACTAATCAAGACTGCTACCGCACCCATTAACACTAAAATTGAAAATACAAAGTAGCCGAAGATCTTTAGAGGACGCGGCATTGAATTTAAATCTATTTTTTTCATTGGTTCTCCACCCTCAATACTTTGAATAGAGCGAAGGTTCTCATCGACATAATTATCGTTACTATACAAATGTTCCTTTTCGTGCTGGGTTTCATGGATGTTGTTTGTGCTCATTCCAAGTCCCCTCTCAATTCGGTTTATTTGGAATATTCTACTACATTTATGAAACTCAAGTAACCCATCAATCACCACGCTAACCTGCCCGTTACTTCAATGAGCAATAAAGAGCCGCGTTAGAGCAGCTCCTACGCACATGTTACCCGTTAGCATACCTTCTTGAAACAATTCGTCAAAGTTGCACACTAATTTCTATAACAAAGGGAACCAAACAAACTACAAATACATATAGATGCCTATAGAGTTTTTAATGACTATGTACTTGTTCGGTGCAGCTGTCGTGTCAATGCTGAACTTTTTTATAAAACAACTTCTCTATCTTCCCTGAACAGGATGCAAACATTTCCGCAAGCTTATGCTGCGAGGGAGGTAAGTAATTTGCCGTTTAAACCACATCCCAATAATACTGCTATTGTAATCACAGACCCACAAAATGACTTTATGAGTCCTGGGGGAAGAGGCTATCATCTGACTAAAGGAACTATTGAACGAAACAATACTATACAAAACCTTGAACTATTAATGAGAACTGCCCTGAATAAGGGATACCAACTTTTCATATCGCCCCATTATTTATACCCTCATGATTATGGCTGGCAATTTACAGGGAATGAACAAAAGATGCTATTAGGTCTTAAAATGTATCAAGTGGCAAATGCGTACACACCACCGTCATTTGGAGCTGATTTTGTTCATTCTTTCAAACCTTATATTTTTGATAGAAGAACCGTTATTGCAACTCCTCACAAGGTTGCCAGCCCACAAACAAATGACTTGGAATATCAGTTACGACAACATAGAAAAGAGAAGATAATTATTGCAGGGGTGCTTTCCAACGTTTGTGTAGAGTCACATATGAGGCATCTAATCGAAACTGGTTTTGAAACAGCTGTTGTATATGATGCCACCGCAACAATTAGTGAAGAGGATTTTCAAGCTGCCGTTACCAATTATAAAGCATTTGCCAGTGCTACTTGGACGACACAGGAGGCTATTTCAAACTTATAAATCAGTATCCCCAATGGTAATTTCCTATACAACTTGTCCGAACTGTCACCAAGTGGTTGCTTGGTCAGAATAAGGGCTTGGAATAACGGATGAATTTAGATAGCACACCCCCTCTAATCTGTTCGGAGGGGTTATTCTTGCTTTGCACAAACATAAAGGAGCCATTTCCATTCTTAAACTATACTGCCCGTTCGCACAACGCGTCAGCCGATCCATGCCAGCAGCCGCGTTTTAGTTATTTATTAAGCTATAGTTCCCCGTTAGCATAACATTGCTACCATACAGATATTCTTGTTCGCCCGTCATTTTCATCTGTAACGAACTCGACATTTTCGTAACCATTAAATTTAGCATTATGATACAGACTTTCAAGTAAATCTTTATCTTTGCAATAGATCGTGGCGTAAGCACTATCAACGATTAAAAGAACGAGCAGACAGTCACTATTTAAGAACTCTTCGTATGTTTCAATATCTTTTACGTTCTTCTCTTTTGGGTAAGCTTTTACATTTGCGAAAATTAAATAATACATGTTATTTTCTATGATTTCTTTAAGAATTACGCCATCCATTCCGTATACTTCTTCAGGGAAAAGTAGCTCCCCTAAAGTACCTTTATTCACGAAATATGACTCCTCGCCCCCAATATACCAGTTGAATGATGTCGTATCGAAGGGCTTCAATATATCTCCAAGAAAACTTCCGTATTCATTTGGAATCTCGAAACTAATTCCTCTTTTCATTTTTTTATCCCCTCCAGCGTTATTCAATTATTCTGCCCGTTAGTTGAACAATGGTTGTCGATCTCATATCAATCGATGTGATTTTGTTCAAGTGTTCTGCTCGTTAACTGAACAAGAAAAATATGGAATACGGATTACTGAGAGTTTGATTTAAAAGTGTGGGGAGTAAATTTCATGCAAATTAAGTTCTGATTTATTCTCCACCCGTTATATTACCATTTCGACTCTTTTGTAAATTTTTGTTTACTGAGAAAAAACGAAAGAGGCTACACATCCGGTAGCCTCTTCTATTTAACCATTGTGTCCCGTTAGCGAAACAGCCTGACGTATTAATTATACGACAGCCTCTTATACCACTTACCGAACTATCGTTCCCCGTTAGTTAAGCATTGGCATAATGAAAATTTATTTTTTTTGAATAAGCCCAAGCCCTAGTCCAGTTGGGTCAACCAAATATGCAAGAAAGAAATCATCAAACTCCATTTTCTCTCGCACAATCAATGCACCATAGTCCTTAGCCTTAGAAATGACTTCATCAATTGAATTAACTTCAATTTGTATACGAGTTCCATGAGGGTAGTCATTTGGTCCTTGGGCGATTCCGCCTGAAATTCCTCCAGTAGTTACTTCACGATAGCCCCATTGATTTTCACTAACTTCCCAGCCAAAAACAGTAGAATAAAATTTCGATGCTCTTTCTGCATCCTGACTATTTAACTCAAAACCAACAACCTTTCCCACTTTCATTCCTTCTTCCTATTGGCATTTGGAATCTTTACCCAATAAAATGTTCTACAAGCCTAGAATAAAATCCTTCTATTTTGTTCCACTATTCTGCCCGTTAGTTCAATAGAAAAGAGGAGCTACCACAAAGGAAGCTCCTCCGCTATCGTGTCCCGTTAGTTCAATAAGGATATGGAATGGTCCAATCCTATATAAGCAATTGTTTCTTCCTGTTTTGATTGCCATACGACTACTTCGCTTGAATTATTCCACTGAACCAGTGTACCTGTGCCCAGCCATGACACTTTATTTGAAACAACATCTATTAACCAACTTCCCGTTATCGGTACTTGAACAGCATAATATCGACCTTTTTCTCCAGTTGGATTAGGTAAAACCCGTGAAATTTCTGATGCTCCTGCTTCTCCGATATACTTCTCCAGCAAATTCATGGCTTCGTTCGGAAGCGTAATATCTGCTTCTTTTTTAATGGAAGCATCATCTAAATTAATATACGATCTCCCCCATAAAAAACGTTCTCCTGACCGTAGAGGTACTCCTACCGTATGGTTATTGACCCAAGTCATCGGATAAACGAACAAAAATCCGTCACTATGCCCCATATAGCTTACTTCTTTATCTTTAAATATTACTTTCCCCTCTTTGTTCAATATGATTAAATCAGCAAAAGGACCAACAAAAGAATCTGACGAGACTAGAATTGCGATACGCCTATTGTCGGGTGAAGAAGCAACGCCGTATATCGGCTGATCTGATTCATAAAGCTTAAGTGTCTCGCCTGGTTTCCTAACACTATATACTATACGATTTCCCTTTACTACATAGGACAGTTCTCCATCCAATCTATCAGAAATAGAACGCTTGTACCATAGTCATTCCCATAACCTTTTTCTAGATCTGGCCACTGTATCTTGTTATTTGGATGTATATCTCCTGTAGTAAGATTAATCAGACTTTGACTATCGTTACGGTAGTACACCAAAAGAGAGTCTTGCTCCTGATTCTTTGTCCATATAGGTTGAATGAGAACAGCGGATTCCAATTGTTGTTCACGTAAGATTTCCCCATTAATATTGATCCACCTAGGTCCTTGGAAGGACGGCTTCCCTATCAAAATCACTTGATTCCGAATTTGTTGTGTTTTGCTGGCAAACGACTCACCCGTCTCTGCTTGTATGCCATCTAATCGAAATTGCACAGTATTTCCTTTAGATAAGTTAGTAAAACGAACAACAAATCGCTGTGAATCACTCCAATGTATGAAATACTCTAGCTGCTTACTGGTTGTCATTCCGCTGACTGCCAATGTATCCTCGATTGCTTTGCCTACGGACTCACGTTTCATATTGCGATTCGACCACACGATAACGCTACTGCTATCCTCATTAACACTCACATTTAGTAATGGCTCTGCAGCAATATCAGAAGGTTCACCCAATAACAATCGCATCCATGCACTTGGAAGCTCCCAAGCATGACTCTGACCTGCGCTGCTGTCAGTGTATATTTTCACACTTGACTCAAGTGAGTCTGTTTCTCGCAAATCAGTGACGGTATACGTTTGGGTAATCGTGTCGCTCTTCATTTCCAATTTGTAAACCTGACCAGATGGTTCTGGTTCTTCAATATAAGATGGAGTAGCATTTTGCAATCCCTGAATCAAGGCTGCAATGTTTTTCTCGTTAATTGAATTTGAGTGTATCTCAGACCCATAATTCATTGACACTGTAATCGACTGCACACCCTCAATAACAGGAAATAAGGTGTTGGTATTTTTCGTTACTTGCTCTGTATTCTTACAGCCCGCCGCAGAAATCAGGACAAAAATGGATAAAATCGTCCATCCAAATATATTCTTCACAAACTCACCTCCATTGGATTGTAGAGAAAGGATTCGTGTTACCAGTCCAACGCGTATACAAAATCATCTAGCTCAGTCACTACTCTAAACCTTTTGCATTTATGTCCATAATACCAGTTTATAGCTGGCATTAAGTGAAATGGTAACTGCCATGCAAACCTGCCAGTTAACTGAACAGGCCGCTAAATTATCTGCGGCCTGTTGTAATTGCGCTATCGTTCCCCGTTAGCATAATCGTCAATCCGAGTTACCAATCATAATCTAAACTTTTCTTTAATGCTATTAGCAACTTCCACTGGAGTCAGATTTGAATTATTAATTTTAATATAATGCTTTCTTGTGATTTCCCCTTCATATGAATTTAACCTATGGTTTTCAGTTGCAATTCTAATTCTGTGTTCGGATTGTTCGACATTCCTTTTAGAAGGCTTATGTTCCAGTCTATGGGGAGTTTTATTACGTTCAATTCTTTTATCAAAATCAGCCTCAAGTTCTACAAAATAAACTTCTCCGCCATTTGTTTCGAAAATTTCGCAAACATTGTCCACGTAATCCCAGTCCTTTTTCGATTCAAACGCCCAAACATAAGTGAATATCAATCCATTCAAATCACTCTTCGAGACTGCTTCAAATATCTTTTGACGGATTTGATTTGATAATTCCCACATTTCGGGACTAAATCCTAAAAACGGACAAAGTAATTCAATGGTCATGTGATTATGAAAAAGCTTTAATTCCGTTATTTCTTCTAACTCATGTCCAACGGTCATTTTTCCAACTGCCTGTGGTCCGAATATTAATATCAACTTCATCAGCTTCACTCCCGAAATCACAGTCAATACATTATTTTCCTATTTGTATTAATACTATTTCTAATTCAATTATCCTGCCCGTTAGCTTAACGAGGCTTCCGATCCAAACCGGAGCCTCGTTATGTTGTTTATTCAACTCATGTTCTCCATTAGTTCAGTGATTAGATCGGGTAGTTATTTAATGTCCAAACAAAGCCACTCACAGTATTTCAAAAAAAATTTTTGCATTAGTTTGGTGTCAACCATGACTAATTCCTTAAGGAACGGGTATTTGAAGAAATGTAACAGATCTGATTCTATGCACTGCAGCTTTTCTATCAATTCATTGTGGTTGAATTCGATAAAAAACATATTATCTTTCTCTTGTTCTGTAGGTGGCTCTTTTTGCATTCTTCCAGAGTAATCGTCCGACCAAATCCTAACTGACTCATCTAGGTATTCAATAGACGGAGAGGGATCATGGCCAAGTCAGACAGTTTTCTTATTTACGACTGCATCTCTGACCTCCTTCCATTGCTCCAATCCACAGCAACAACTAGGAAGTATCAACTTACTCTGACTCTCGAAAGCAATCCCGCCACTCAATATAACTCCTTCCTTTTTGATTAGATCTTTTATAACCTTTTTAGGCTCTTTATTTATATCTATTTTGTTATATCCACATAACAAAGTAAGAAAAAGAACAACATCCTCTGCACTTGAATCTTTTGATAGATAGGTGGTTTCACGATACTCCGCTTCTGATAACCATGAAGGCTGCTCGAAAAATGGATCAGTAATAACTGCACGTACACGTGGCATTTTTAACCTCCTTCAATAAAATACAGACCTAATAAAGTCTTTTCATCCATTAGATTTTAACATAGTCGCACTCTTTTTATTGGTAATTTTATCCTATAAGGATAATGTTAGGTCGCTCTGGTGTGATTTCATCGGAAGTCAGGAGATATATCTATACCATTCCTACTATCTTCATGATTTTATCAACTCTTTCATAGTATTTCAGTTAGCTCTTTATTAATGAAGTATGCAAATTCATGTATTTAAATTTGGGTTTTAATATGTCACAAAGAGGAATATATTATATAGCACTTCCACCGCTCAGTTAAACTTATAGCGATACGTTAAAGATCTTTGTTCCAGTATATGGTACTATTATTTTAATGAAATAATGATTTTATTACGAATCAGGATGTGAAGTTAAATTGGAAGGTAGTTTTTCCCTTATTATTAGAGGTGACAGCTTAGATATAGAAGTCATTAGTAGGCATATGAATTTGCTACCTACAGAGATAAAAAGAAAAGGCGAACCCATCACATCAAAGCAAGCTATGATTGATGATTATTGAGCTTATACGGTTGATTTTGATAAAAGTGAATTTGAGAATGCAATTGAATCTTTTCTGATTGATGTAATGCCTTCAAATGAGTTCATAAAGAACATAGCTATAACAAATAAAGTATATATTTTTCTCAGTCTGCGGTCTAATCTAGGGCAAATGGGCTTTGAGTTGAATCCAACAGTTCTAAAAGCTTTAGCTAACTTGAATATTAGGTTTGAGGTACATATTCTCTCGAACGGCGAAGTTGAAAACAATTAAAAAGAAGCCATTTTATGCATGAAAGATGGTTGATTATTGTGAAAAAAATTATGTTACAGATATTTATGTTTCTTGTGTACTTGGGCGTTTCTTCGTTTCTTAAATCGCTCGGCTGGTTGCCAAAGCCTTTAAGAAATAATGGTTGGACAATGTTCATATTTATTGGGATTATAATAGCATTATTATATTGGTCCTGGTTTAAAAACAAAACATGGAATTCATTGCTTTTTAAGGGGAAGAGCAGGGTCAAGCCAAATTATACTAATTTAAGTTTTGCTGACTGTATGGGTATCCAATTGAAATCAGAAGTAGAAAGACAATTATCTAAGGATTTACAGTATTATGGAATATTCCAAGATGAATATAAGTTTGATTGGTCTGACTGTTGTATTGAAGGGCATAGAACCAACTACTTAGATAGTGAAGTTGAGAACTTCTCTAGTATTATGGTTTTTAATGCTGATGACGAATTGGTTGCCGATGGATGGATGGAGTTTATACACGAAGATGATGTATTTATTGCATATTGGGAATTTCTTGATAAACATCAAGACGGTCAAGAAATATCATTAAAAAGCGAGTGTGGAATACCGCTACATATTTATAATCAATTGCCAAACCAAATCAAATTGAATTATAAAGACAAATTATTACCATAATGGTTAGATACTTAATTTTCAATAAAAGAGAAGTTCTATACCGGACGGAGCCTCGTTATCTTGTTAATTCACCTCTTGTTCCCCGTTAGCGGAACGATAATTTAAAATCAAATTACAAAGGAACGAGTCTTCGCATGATATCTATACTATGATATTAAATTCCAGCGCCAATCATTGAATAAGGTGATCAATTTAACGTAATCAGAAAATTTGAAAATCATTGTTTCATTGACCACATTTATTGGAATCGTTCTTTTTAATTGTTAATTGGAAATTAGGATGGGGAATCACTAATCTAGACGAAAAAAAACAACATGGAGTTGTTACGCTCACATGTGGCATAGATAACTCTCAATAAGTGTTACTGTAAGAGTCGGATAAATTCAAGAAAGTTATGCGCAATGAATGTAATACAGAATGTTCCCTTAGCTTCTTTTTCAGCATATACAATATTTGGTTCTTCATTACTAAAATCAAAACAAAAGAAATTATTACCTGTCTCGTCATCCGCAAAAGGGATGTGTTTATGTGGTAAGTGTCTTTTTTCTGAGTTGATTGTATCTAAAATATCAAGACCATCAAAAGCCAAAAAAGTAAATAAATTACCAAAAGAAACTTCTTCATTTTCGATAACAATAACTTTTAAAGATGGTACACCGCCTTGATATTTTTGAACAATATTCAAATAACTTTCAGGAAAGAGGATGTCGAAATTTCTTTCAACCGTTTTTATTGAGGTTAAGTCAGCAGGACCATATTCAGATTCCCATTTTAGTTTTTCTTCCATTTTTTCACCTCGTGGTTTCAGTAATTACCGGATGGTAATAAGCAATTACCATCCGGTATACTTAACTTATTTCCATACAATATCTTCTGGTTTCCAATAGGTATCCCAATTAGGATCATTACTGCTTGTGGTGGGGATTAACAACCTCTCAAGACCATTCTGTTGTCGGTGTTCTTTTTTATGGATGGCTCTGTTATTCTTTGTTGTTGATTTTCGAACAATAGAAAACCGCACACTGAAAAGGCGGTTATTCAACTATCGTTCTTCGTTAATTCAACGACATAGCTTCAGTTTGAATCCTGTATTTATAGGCTGGGAGAACAGAGTAATCCATTTAGCATGAATAACATTCATATCTTCAAGTTCTATTGTAACTGTTTTATTGTTAAACACTTCGTTATCAATTTTGGTGATATTGCTCTCGCTTATTGTTTTGTCTTTCTCTGGGACTCTGATCCATAAGGAGTGTGATTGGCACTTCTTGTATTCATTAATTGGTCGCCCGTTAGCGTAACGAAGGCAGCCGATCCATACGTGCTCGGCTGCTTTTCTTTATCTACAGCTTTCTTTCGTCAAGAATAACAGACCCGCTCAAGCCTTCGACCGGTCGTTTCCCGCACTGCTCATTGAGAGGTATTCCTGATTCATTTATTTAACTCTACCCTCAGTTCCTTCTGCGGGTTGTCGGTGGAATACCAGTACATATAGATCGTGGCGTCTTTTTCTTGATAATCCTTATACACATCAACTGCTTGGTTGTTTCCGTCTCCGGTAAAATTGGTTGTGACCGGCTTGCCCGGCATGGTTTTCCCATCCTTTATGATATAAGTTTGATTTACACCGCCAAAACCAGGGTCTGCAGCTTCGCTTTGTACAAAGAGGTCGCCGTTCTGCTTGTAATACGTCCATTGGACGGAAAATCCGCCAACTTGCGTGACCATCGTCTTCTTTTCCGTGCTGATATCCTTCAAAATAATAGGAGCTTTCTCATCGGAATGTTCTAAAACCTCATAGTTCATTACTAAAGCTATCGGCGTATGCTCTGTGATTTTCACAGCAGGTGGCACTTCAAAATAGAAATCCGTTTCTTCAGGGCTTCTCGGTTGGAACGTATTGCCGTTCTGGATCTCCTTGCCGGCTACTTCCAGATGATGCTTCTTGAAGATAAGATTCTGATTCTTTTCATGGGCTGCCATGATTTGGATTCGAGTTGGAGTGACGACCATTTGCTTCAACGTCATTTTCCCTGCACCGGATTCAATCGGTATGTTCAGCTCACGTTTTATTGTGCCGCTCACCATTTGCTGCTTATTCAATTGCAGATCAAACGACCATTTGCTGCCTACCTCCTGATCCTTCTTCATGTACAGCAATTTATAAATCAAGGACGAATCTGTAAGATTCGCGGACTTATAAAATTGCTGAACGGTGTATCCCCCTTGTCCTCCGGGCTTGCCGTAAAACCCATGGCTGGCCTCGTTCACTATGTTGCTTCCCTTATAAACGCCTATTGATGGGGAAGCCCAGTTTTTTACTTCCGGTTGGTTGAAGAACAAAGAGGAAGCCAGCATGACTTTGTCCCCTTGGACGAAAGGCTGAATCGTGATTCGCTGAATCCCGTCTTTTTTAATATCAAACGACTGTAACCGATCATCAGAGGATTGAAAAGGAATCTCTTGCTCGGCGGCCGAATAGAATTGTAGATCTTGAGCTAGTAGTTGAACATCCGACTCTACGGTTTCCGGCGTCCATTGAGCTTCGAAAGTTCCACGCCAAACCTTATTTTCGTTATCCCACATGAGCCTGTGGCTGCCTTCTATCATCCGGCCATCAACGGTTTTCAATGACATTTCAGCAAAACGAGCAAGTTGATTCGACTTAATATTGGGTGCATTCACGCTGAACAAAAGCACCGTTCTGGTGTCGTCCACGACGGCCGTATGAACGGTAAGATTCACACCATCTTTCATAACCGACTTCTCGAGGGATTGTCCCAACCCTCGCTGCAAGGCGGACTGTATCCCTCCGTTTCTATAAAGGTAGTTATCCCAATTGTAGGTGATAGCTGCAAATACAGGTGTCGCCACAACCAGGACGACTGCCGCTGTTATGAGAACTGATCTGCG
The DNA here is from genome assembly GCF_056269185.1 of Paenibacillus sp. J31R122. Taxonomy (NCBI): domain Bacteria; kingdom Bacillati; phylum Bacillota; class Bacilli; order Caryophanales; family Paenibacillaceae; genus Paenibacillus; species Paenibacillus sp. J31R122. The sequence goes on along the minus strand of NZ_JBWDNM010000020.1, from coordinate 13,544 downwards.
CACATTTTTTCTTCCGGTTGCTTGCTGAACTACCGGCAGCAGCTTCTCTTTAGACCCGGAGAGGTGTGGCTCGATTCGGTCCCACATCGCTTCAAAGTCCGGATAAGTTAAGTGATCCTCATCGTTCAGTAACAACGTTTGTTCTGCCTTCTCCTGACCTCTCATTTGCTTTCCCCCCTGTATAGTCATTCGCATTTATAATTTTCCTCATCATCTGTAACCCTTTGTTCAATCTGGATTTCACTGTGCCTGTGGGAATATCCAGGATAGCCGCGATTTCGTTGAGATTGTATTCATTTAAATATCGCAGCGAGACAACGGCTCTGATCTTAACGGGCAATTGATGCAACAGGCCAACACATTCAACTACCGTTTCTTTTTGTTCCACAATGTCTTCGATCGGCTTTTCCGCTCTGTCCGTAGCATTTTGCCAAAGCAATCTTCCCTTAAGTATGAAACTGTTTTCTTTTTTTAAATGGTTAAGACAGTGATTCATCGCTATTTTTATTAACCATGTCTTCAAAAAGTCTACTTTCTGCCAATCATGCCGGAATACTGTAATGAATACTTCCTGGCAAACGTCCTCCGCATCCGCCGACAGGCGAAGCATATAATAACAGGTTCTGTAGATCTCTTTACGGTACGTTTCAAACAGTTCCTTTTCAGTCAAGCTCCATTCACCCCTTTCCGTTGTTTCATATATTAACAATTTGAGTTTGGAAAAGGTTCATTTTTTGGGGGGATTTTTTTTCATAGCCGAGGTAAAGTTAAAAATCATGCGAAAGTCGAGAGGAGTTTCGTTATGGTAGTTTCGCTAATGTTCTGACTGTATCATATTGGGCGAAACATTCGCTCCACTATCCTGCCCGTTAGCGTAATCAATGCACTAACCTTAATCTTCTTTCATCGAACTTTTTTCGTCATCTGTTCCAAATCCATACCCATCAGATTTCACTGTTTTTCATATCCCACGGCTTTTCCTAAGACATCTTGTTTTAAAAAAGCTCCCGCCGTTTGACTGTCATTGGATCCTCTCGAACGCACATCCGCCAAGATAAAGTATTCGTTTTCTTTCAACAATACCGCGTTCCATGAATCATTGTTGTCAAAGGTAGAATCATCGCTATAAAACGCGTCCAGTTTGTTATCATCAATATAGACTTGACCCTTTTTAATGCTCACCGTTTCACTAGGGAGCCCCACGACTCTTGCAATATCTGTATCTTGATCTTTTTTGTTTTTTGTTTTGAACACCACAATATCCCCGCGAGAAATGTCATGTTGCTCATAGTATTTAAAGTCTACTAACACTTCGTTGCCTAGGCCAAAAGGATGCGGATGACTATAACCAACTTCTGATAACATTCCGTCCGTTCTTACCTTTACCTTCTTTAACGATGGGTCAGGATTCTCGATCACATTTAATTTCTCTTCTGTTACGGTGTCAGTGACGGTTTCGGTGCAACCGTTCAAAATCAAGGAAATGAGCAGCATTAAACCAAGAAATGTTATCTTTCGTCTCAAGATCATCTTCACTCCTTTCTTATCTTACGGCTACATACTCTAATTTTGTAATAATGCTGTTCTCCCGTTATTCGTCAGCTCTTGACGGGTTATTCAACTATCGTTCCCCGTTAGCGTAATAAACATTTTTCAACTAATGGATAAACGATCGTTGATAACCTATAAAAATGAGTCTTAATAACCTGCCCATAATCCATATTCATACTTCGCAAAATCCATCTTATGGTTCAAAAACGTTTGAAAGAAATCTCTATAATCCTCCGTTATTTCAAAAAATCCAAAAACAGGATGCTCTTCTGATAAATCAAATATCTTTCGATATTCTTCTATTGGCACATTAACTATTTCCTCACTCCCAATAACCAATGGAATTTCTGCGTCTACTTCACTCCATTCAACTAATCTTGTTGTATCTTTTTCCTCGAAGTAATACGGTGAACAACGTTCCTCAACAAAAAGACCTCTTTTTGAAGCGAAATCTATTGCCGTTACAGATTTTTGACTGCTGCCAATGTACATATAATAGTCCCAACCAAAATGCACGAAAAAGTTATTTTCGGAAAATAAATGACAATCCGTAAAATTTCTTAATATCATTTTGCATATTATGCGAATTTCATTTATGTTTACAAGCATATCCTCCTTAATATTGATCTCACCAAATTCTTTTTCATATAACACAGATGCTTTATCTTCGTTTGATATCAATCTATTTGATGCCTGTATAACACGCAGAGAATAGTGCTTTTTTTCAATTAAAAACTCTATTATTGTCTCTATATAAGCATGTTCAATAAGGAGATAGTTTTCTAATGTAAATAAATCTCCATTTATTATTTTCCCAATTTCAGATGGGCAAGTCCATTCATCTAATAAATAATGACCATTTTCATTTCTAAATAACGGATTATATTTTGTGATTCTCCACTGATATTTCATTTCAAACACCACCTTCATAAACTCTTAATTATAAAAAACTAGACACTTTATTATAACGGATAGTTTATGATCTTTATTACGCATAACTGCCCGTTAGCGCAGCAAGGCTACCGTTTCATACCGGCAGTCTCGTTATGGTAATTGTTAAACTATTATCCCTTAGTTCAGCCCCTCATTTTTTTCGCCAAATATTTTTATATAGATCGGTAATCGTAAGCCCTACTATACCAGTATCTTCAACATTTTCTTTATTTAGTTCGTCACTCAAAAAGAAAGAGAAAGAAAAACAATCTCCATCCTTATAATTCAAACCACATTTACCTGTAGCTTGAGCGTTGTATATTTTTTCATTGTATTCTGCTGTTAATTTTGCGGTTGTTGATGTAGTGAAGAAATGATCTTTAATCGTCTCATGATGAAGACCAGAGATAAGCGTAGCAACTGATAATGAATATTGTCCACTGGATCTAAATCCGATATCATATCCTCCATTGTGTGTCTTTTGAAGCCATGAAACGTATATCCTATGTTCCCCATCATTAAAGATCTCTTTTCCAATGTTACTTTCTAAGCTCGACAAATCAACTTCAAGTAAATATCTTCCATCTATCATGTGACCACTTTCTGTAAATTGATTGGTGTTGTTTGCAAGAGAAGCCATTCCATTAGACCATAAGCCGAATAACCCCGACGACCAGAGAAATACAATCATCACTGCCATAAGAATAATGGGGACGTAAAGTATCTTTTTAACTTTCATAATCTGACCAACCTCCCCTCGTGTGATTAGAGCCAAAATGCCGCACGGAAGAACCTCTGTAATATTTACTGTTTATCAAGAATTTAAGTTCCACTTGTTTCAAATTTTGAGCTAAACTACCCGTTAGTTGAGAAGGCTGCCGATCCATTGCTGTCGGCAGCCTTCTCCTGAAGAATATTGAACTATCGTTTCCCGTTTGCGTAATGCAATCATATGATCTTTGTTTTTCCTTTAGCAAGATTGGCACCAGCTATAGGACCATTCAGTTTCACTAAGACCTTATGCATAATTGTGTAGAAGATGAATCCAATCAATGTTCCTACACTATTTAATATCAAATCATCAATATCGACTGACCGTGTATTGATGTAAAGAAGTGATTGAATCAACTGAAAGGTTTCAATGGCGAGAGATACAGATAATCCGTATATTAGCACCCTTCCAATTGTCTTAATCTTTGAAACGCCTAAGAGCATGCCGAAAGGGAGCAGCAGTAGAAGGTTTCCCAAGACATTTCGAATACCGACCATGTAATAAGAATGATTGAGTGAGCCGGATATACTCTTGAATGGTATGAGATTATAAGATAGAACAAGACCGTGTGTCCGCATTTCCGCGATCAGTCTCGGATCATATGGCACGGGGAAGAACGTAACAGAAACAACAGCAGACCCGTAAACCAAAGCCAATATACTAATGACATGGAAGAGTAATCGTCTTTTTAAAAAGAAGTTGAAAATCAACAGTATCGGGATACCTATCAAGACTAATGTAATAAAGGCGAAGCTTGTATCAAGCATATTTATTATCCATCCAATCCGAGAGAATTTAATGGGTAATTCGCCATTTTTACAGTAATTCCCTTCTTTGTGAGGGAAGTAATGTGGTTCGACATGGAGATAGATCATAAATGCCGAACCCCACGCTATACTACCCGTTAGCCCTCTGCTGTCTGCTCGCTTCCATAAGTAAATTTATGAACGGCGACGGCAAGCGCCCCGGTCTCAGGCACCTTCCTGCCCGCTTCCCCGATATGATAGGTATCCGGGTTGGCAGTTATGACTTTGGCTCCTCGTTCTATTTTCTGCACACAGGCACATAGCTTTTCGTATGAAAATACGATATCCCTGCCCAGAACAATATAGTCGCCAGTAACATCGCTTTCCAGCGGAATAACGGTGTGGCCTTTCTTCATTAAAGTCACGGCCAAAGCAGGCGTGCCAATCTACAGGGAGTTTCCGTTATAGATGCACCCGTCCAAATCGAATATGAAGTGTGTAATAGATTGCATGATCGTTTCTCACCCTACCATTCGCTGAAAGTACCATACGAGGCCGAACACGAATATTCCGGCGGTGGCGGCTCCTTGAACCACGATGTTCCATCGGTATCTTCGAATGAATTGCACTACTGGGAATAAAAGTAAAACGATGAGTATTTGCCCTATTTCTATGCCTACATTAAACGAGAGAATTGACAGAATTGTTTTCAACGTGACACCACCTGTAAGCTGCAGCACGCCCGCGAAACCCATCCCATGAAACAGCCCGAAGGCAAATACGACGAATAACCGGTGCTTGGAATTCGGAAATAGGAACGCATCCACTGCCACATATGCAATACTCAATGCAATTAGAGGCTCCACGATTTCAGCGGGAATTCGAATCACATTCAGCGCGGTCAACCCTAGCGTAACACTGTGAGCCAACGTAAACACCGTTGCAACCTTTACGATGTCGCTTATTTTTCTCGAGCCCAAGATGATCGCAACAATAAACAAAATATGGTCTAGACCAATTGCTATATGATGCAACCCTAGCTCTACGAATCGGACAATTTGCCCGAAAATCGTTCCACTGCCGATCTTTATCTCCCGATTGTTCGTATCAAATACAAATTGATCCTGCTCGCTGCCAGTTTCAAAGGTCACAATGTTGCGGTGCATATTATCGTTATCATCGAAAAACACAGTGTACTTGATCAAGATCTTACTGGATTTCAATCCCGAAGCAGGGTAATTCAGCGTAATGTGAGCATAATCCTTGCCGAAACTCATATGTTCGACATCCGTCTTCACAATCTCGCCTTCTAACAATGCGCCATCTGCATATATGAACAGATTGGAAGCCACATATTCAGCCGCACCGTCTACATTCTCTTTTAATGACTTACGCAATTCTGTTATCGGAGCGTCTTTATTTGCATTGAGTTGGACAACACGTGAAAATTCGAAATAATCGATATAGAGCTCATATTGCATTTGATTTTCGTCTACAATTACTTTGGAAAACCCTTCACTGTTATCCGTATGTGCGATAGCGGAGGCAGGCATAAGCAGGAGATACATCCACAAAACTAATAATCCAAGTCTGATCCAAACTGTTGTCTTCAATGTCCATCACCTTTTCAAAAAAATACGGCCCATTACCTCCTAACCTTGAAAGGTAATGAGCCGAATCTTTAATTATTACTCATTCTTATTATTTTTTGGATTTGCTGTCAGGTGTGAAAGCGTACAGGTTGCCGTCATAGGCGCCGACAACAAGCGTGTTACCGGAAATCGCAGGCGTTGAACCGATCCATGCTCCGATCTCATATTTCCACGTAGGTTGTCCTGTTGCACGGTCAAGCCCATAAAGGAATCCGTCGTTCGAACCAATATAAATATTGTTTCCACTGACGACTGGAGAAGATATAATTCCGCCTTGCGTCTGGTATTTCCAAATTACCGCACCAGATACTGCGTCAAACGCACCCACAGTGCCGTCCGGGAAGCCCATGTACACGACCCCGTCAACCACAGCCGCAGTAGAACCTGTTGTAGCACCTTGAATATAAGATGGAGAAGGCTGGTTACATTTCGTCACACCATCTTCAATTTCCATAATTGGAATTTCGGCACATGGGTAATGCCACAACTCATTGCCCGTTGAAGCATCCGAAGCGATGAGGAATCCGCCATCGTGACCCATATAGATGCGTCCATCAGCAATGGCAGGCATTGAGTGCATCCAACTCCACAAATGCTGATTTTTCCATATTAAGGCACCAGTTGTCGCGTTAAGCGCAAATACTCTACCATCAACAGCTCCGACGTATACTACGCCGTCCTTGACGACTGGTGAACTTTCGGAAATCCAGCCACCTTGTAGATTGCTTTTCCAAAGTTGTTCGCCTGTTAATGCATTGAGAGCCATAATTGAGCCTGGACCCCCGTTACCCGTGCTGTAAGCCTGATAGACAACTCCGTTATCGACTGTAGGGGAGTAGTACATCCAAGCTTGGCCTTGTATGCCTTCGCCTACATTCTTTTTCCAGATCTGAACGCCAGTGTTGGCATCAAGGGCGTAAAGCGTGCCTCGGATCTCCGATGCATAGACAATACCTTTTATTACAGCAGGGGAAGCTTGTACGATAGAGTTGGTTTTAAATTCCCATAACTTTTCCCCTGTTTTCAAGTCTACGGCATGAATTCCGTTATGCTCAGTTCCGTTCTCGTCGCGCGTTCCTACATACACTTTTCCATCTACGATGGCAGGCGAAGAAGTCATAATGCTGCCTGGCGTCCGGTAAGACCATGCCAATCGAAGGCCTGGATTTAGAATATCTTGTGACTCACCGGTATGCTGCGCATCTCCGTGAATCATGGTCCAATTCGCTCCGGCCATCGGCTTAGGAAAGCTGCCATATTTCACGACTTTGAACTTGCTTGATTCAGTCCAACTATTTCCATTCCCATCCGTTGCTCTGACTTCAAGCTTGTGATTGCCGATACCCCAATCTTGATCTTTGTTTGTTTTAAGTGTGAAAACGCTCGCCTTATCTACTTTCCAAGTGTAATCACTTGATTGTTCCATATCGTACCATTCTTTGCCGTCTAAACGGTACTGCACTTGTTTTACCCCATAAGATGTATCGTAAGCATTAACCTGCAAATACTCGCTGCCCTGCTCGATATCACTGTCCGGAGCTGGATTAACGATCGTCAGGCTTTGCTTGACGTTATACATTTTGAAAGGCGCTTCAACTTTTTCTCCGCTTCTGAATTGCACATTACGGAACCCATTCGGCGTCTGATCGATCGTTACGGCGCTTGAGTTCGTTGTGACATGCTTTGCTCCTGGAATCGTAAGTTCATCGACGTCATTCATATGGGTATGTCCCATCAACATCAGAACTACATTGTAATCGTTAAACAGCTGCATATAAGGTTGAGCATCGTTTGCTCCTGGTCCCACAGGCACATTCATAGGCTTGTGGACAATGATCACAACCTCTTTATTATTGGCAGCGTTCAATTGCAAGTCCATTTTCAGCCATGCCAATTGTTCAGGTGCTTGATTCATATTGAAACCGTTGGTATTTTCCAATACGACAAAATGCTTTAATCCATAGTCGAATGAGTACCACTCAGGACCTAAATATTGGCGATATCGGTCAACCTTTGCACTATAAGTTGGAATACCCGCTGGAGTACCCGCTGGCGCTGCTGAAAATTCATGGTTTCCGACTGCTGGGTATACCGGAACTAGAGAAGTTTTCGTTGCCGCCGTATAATCCTGAAACTCATCGTCGGTAGCTTGGTTGGTCAAGTCACCATCTACCACGATGAAAGAAGGCTTCTGAGTCATATTGTTGACTTCAGCAAGTTGTTTAGTAAAGTTCTCCAAAGTATTGGCGGTACCCTTCTGAACGTGTACGTCTGCCAAGTTCCCGAAATTAAAGTTCGGATCATTGCTCTTTTCATCAGACATTAGCGCGAAATCTTGACCCGATCGTGACTCTCCAGCTGTCAAATTTGCCAGCTTCTTGTAAAACTGAGGCGTTTTGTTCGTGTCAGTCGTTACGCTCATTCCGGTCGGCACAGTAATAAAGACAATGTCAGTCAATCTTCTCTCTGTGTCGATACTTAGCGAATAATTCCCTTGAGCATCCGTCTGTACAATCAATTTACCGTCTGAGACGCTGATCCCAGGCAAACCAGATTCAGACTCGTCTTTGACACCGTTCTTATTTTCGTCAAAAAAGATGGTTCCTGTCACTACTGCCGGTGCGGTATCAACGGCTAAAATAGGTTTTACCATAACGAATAAGGCCAGTCCAAACATAACCGACATGACCGGGAACTTTACTATTTTACGTAAACGTTCCATTCTAGTCGACATTTCTACCATGTTAATTCCCCCTTCCAATTTTTGTTTCTTCCTACTCCAAATGAACCAGACATTGCGTCAACCGATCGCCATTACGCTTAAATTGAGGTTGCCACCTCCCAGTTAAACAAAAAATACCCGTAGAATAACTACACAAATAAGAAGCAAATATTCCCAGGCTTCGAATTTATGGACATTGTTATTCTTGGGTATTCTTGGGTGTTCTCATCGTCTCGACCCAATTTGTAAGCAACCTCTCTAGGAGAGTTTGCTTACAAATTGTAACACTCGTTTATTAACAAGAGATCAACTACATGTAAAGGTTGTCTAAAAACAAACATCTCTTTTATTATGGAATATAATTCCATAAATCGGGATCGTCGATCACAACTGCATTTGCCCCCGCATGCAACGCTTTTTGCACCTCGTCGACATATTTGACAAGTTCCTCCAGCTCTTCGAACGACTCTGAGTAAGCTTTAACCAAAAAGCGAGAAATTAGGCTTTTTATATTTTTATTGCCTTACTGTTTATCTGTCAAATCAAACTGGATGTAGTCCATTTGATGAACACCAGTTTCAGTGATATGGACAGTGTAGGTATGAGTTCCTTTTTCCAGATATCTATACTCCCATTCCTGAAGTTCATGAATATCGGAATCCGTAGTGTTTACCATTTCGATCTCCTCGCTAAAATCTCCATCCCATTCTAATCTGATATTAACCGGAGTTTGATTTTGTTTAACATTCGCAGCCACGCGACCTGAGATTTTATACAAACCTGATTTCGGAATGTTCACTTCATATTTAGCCCATTCCCCCGCCACGTAGTTTTTTACAACGATCGCACCAGTTCTGTTTTGGACATCCATCAAGCCTGTAGTATCATAATAACCGACACCCTGTCCACCTGGTAGATTGTCCTCTGCCTGAACACGGACGGTTCGATTTCCATATTGCATACCCCAGTGCTTCATATTATGTCCGTCGCGCCAGTAATCCATAGCCTCTACATTGTCGGTTTGCAGAATGTTCGCACCAAGGTCCGTTACAGCTTTCCATCCAAGATTTACATCCCGCAGTGTTGCCTCATCTGTATAAATCCCGGCAAGGCCATTCCACATGACGTTGACAAACACCCTGCTGTTTTTCTGAATTTGTTGTATTTTCTCCGGTTGAATTTGTGGATCATTTAAATTATTAAAAATGACCTCATATGCTACTGGCTGGCGTCCTGGGAATGTGTCTACTGTGTCAGCAGTGTTAGCAGTGCCATCATTAATCATGTGCATATACAGAATTTCTGGATCCTTTGCCATAAATTCTGCCGCTTCTTTCACTTGATCCACATTATTTACGGCTCCCTTGAACAATCCATGATCAACAGTATCCGTTTTGACAAGCACGTCGTACATTTGCTCACGGATTGCCCAGCCTTTATCAAGGTTTACGATAGCACGATCCTTGACTGCAAGCATAACTTCCTCCAAAGTAGGAATCGTGTAGTCCGTTAACTTAGCATTTGGTCCACCATAGTTCTTTTTTAGGCGGAGCTGCTTAATTTCTGCCAGAGTTAAATCTTTAATCATTCCTGTTCCGTTGGTCATCCGGTTCACAGAATCGTCATGCATTAAGACAGGTACCCCGTCCTTTGTCAGCCAAAGATCGATTTCGACGATTTCAGCGCCGTCATTGATCGCCTCTTTAATTCCCTCCAGTGAGTTTTCCGGGAATTCACGGTGCTGTCCACGGTGTGCTGTAATCATAAGAGGAGCATTTACTCGATGATCTAGCAATGTACGATGAAGCTGATCAAATTTATTGCTATTATTCATAGACGACGGAGTTACAATAGAGGCACTAGCTTGTTGTGTTGCCCCCACACTTGCAATCGTAGTTGCTACCAAACCATACACAAGTAATTTTTTCATATTAATTTTTCATTCTCCTTTTGATAAAATAATTTGTGCTATATCACTTAGTTCCAAAAGTTTTTTTGTAGTAACTAAAACTCATCTGTCTTCACAATCTCGCCTTCAACCATCGCACCATCTGCATAAATAGTCAGTTGGGAGGCAAAATAATTCAGACATTCCACTACATTTTTCACGAGAGTTACGTAATTCGTTCGCCGTTCGACGACACGCGCAAGTTCAAAATAATCTATATAAAGCTCATATTGCAAATTATTCTTAATCCTGTCGAACCTGAAACCGCATCAACTAATCGTCTTACACATTTCGGTAAAATCTGGCACCCCCCATTTTTTTAAAAAAATAATACCCTTAAGAATAGTGGCAAAAATACGAAGCTGGATGTTCCCAGGCTGCGATTACATTGCATGTCCTATTCTTGGGTATTCTCATCAACACGACCCATTTAGTAAGCAACCCCTCTAGGAGAGGATGTACTGATTGTAACCCTCGTTGATTAACAAGTGATCAACTACATGTAATGGTTATGTAAAAACAAATATCTCTTTTGTCATGCGGATTGTCGATATGCCTGAATGGTACATGCGTGAGCTAAAGGATTTTCATCACCAGTCAAAAATTAGTAGGTTAAAGATCGGGGACGCCTGGCAAGGTGGCGATAGATTTTTTGTATTTCATAGTGGGTTCGGAGCCCGTTAGCTTAATAAAGAAGGGGAGTAGCTGCCATAGTATCCTGCTCCTTATTTGTTCAACTAACGTTCCCATTAGTTCAATTGCTGGCATGTCGCCGACTCCGTGAGAGGAACTGCAATAAATTACTATTTACGCACAAATAATCGCCACTTCGTAGGCGATATTGGAGTTTTATTCAGCGGTTTACCTTTTGCTCGAAATAAATATGGCTTTCAGATCATCCGATCGTTCGGCGGTACGCTGCACGTCTTCAGCGATAAGAACAAGGGGATCGAGATGATGGCGAGAATCCCTAGTCTATAGAATCGACGAACCGGGACCGCCGCGCTTCCGCTCGGGCATTCACGTTTGGGCGCTGAGCGCGTATCATATCGGGATAGGATTTTGATTCGCGGAGGCATTGACGGTGGGATACTACGTAACAGTAGAGCCGGGGGTAAATCTCTACGTGGAGGATATCAACCCGACAGGAAGCAAGACGATAGTGTTTCTTCATGGCTGGCCGCTCAGCCATGACCAGTTCGAATATCAGTTCGACGTGCTGCCGGGCATGGGCTACCGCTGCATCGGCATCGACTGGCGTGGCTTCGGCAAGTCGGACCGGCCCTACGGCGGCTATAATTTAGAGCGGCTTGCGGACGATATCCGCACCGTCGTCGATGCGCTGCAGTTGAAAGATTTCGTGCTTGTCGGACATTCGACCGGAGGCGCGATCGCGATCAAATACGTCGTGCGGTACAATGGCGGCGGCGTATCCCAGCTCGTACTGATCGACGCGGCGGCGCCGCGCGGCTTCACCAAGGAGACGGCCGCACAGTTGCTGAAGCAGACGTTGAACGACCGGGCGAACATGATGCTCGGCGTGACGGACATTTTCTTCTTCCGGTACATCACAAAGCCATTCTCGGACTGGTTTAATCGGATGGGCATGCAAGCCGCCGGCTGGTCGACGGCCGCGATCATCGTCATGCTACGGGACTTCGATTTGAATGTTGACCTGTCTCACATCCAGTTGCCGACGCTGATCGTGCACGGCATTCATGACCAGGTCATTCCGTTCAGCCAGGCGGAGGAGATGCATCGAAAAATTCCCTATTCGCGGCTCGTGCCGTTCATGTACAGCGGCCACGGCTCGTTCTACGACGAACGCGACAAGTTCAATCAGCTGATGCAGGAGTTCGTCGGGACTGCGCCGCAATGAACGCCTCGCCGCCGGAACCGTAATAGCACGACGACAGGCAGCTGGCGAGAAGCCGGCTGCCTGTCGGTCGTTCTCGATCATTCCAGTGGTCTTTTCGGGTCCCGATAATGGATTAGGCATAAAGCGCTTCTTCCCAGGCCAATGGCTGCGCCCAATAGAATCGATGTTAATCCCTCCCTTTAAGTTCTCGTTTCCCTCAAATTGGTATGAACTACAGTTATATTATTCCACTATACTGCCAGTTAGTTGAGCGAAGGGCTGCTACAAGGCAGCCCTTCGGCATTGAACTATCGTGTCCCGTTAGCTTAACTTATTAACTCCAAGTGAAGTAGAGGAAATGGTTGACCTGATTTGTCCAGTTCTGATCGTCCAACCTGTACAAATCCAAGCCTTTTGTAAAATGCGTACGCTCCACCATTTTGCTCATTAACATCAACTTGAAGATTCCTTCCTTTTATTTTTAAAGCGTGATTAATTAATCTGCTGCCTATACCTTTTCCGTGGTATTTGGGGTCTACGAATAGAATCTCTATCATGGTACCGTTAAGCCCGATAAACCCTATCGGTTCTGCATCTTCATTAAATTCCACCCAAATCTCGACTTCTTTTAGAGCTCCATTTTTAACCATGTCATGATAAAACTGAATATCCTTTTCCGTCAGAAATGTATGGGTATGAACAACAGCCTTATGCCAAATATCCACTAATCTATCATGATCTTTTTCTTGATAAGCTACAATTCCGTATGTCATTACACATCCTCCGTTAGATCAATAATACGTCTTACTTTTTTATAAAATGCTGCTTGAAAACATCCAGTTCCATAAGTTCCAGTTTCACAGGAAAGTTACTCAATGAAATTATACGCTATATTATGAATATGCCCTAATGATTTACTCAATAAATCTGCCCGTTAGCATCGGCATTCGGTATACATTCTTAGCCTTTTTCGGCAATCGGTACATATTCTTGACATTGCACTTTGCCAAGAATGTGTACCGATAAAATAAAAAAGCCGCGATTTACGCGGTAATTAATCGGCTCATATTCTTGTCATCCGACAGATTTTCCGCTCTGCCCAATGACCATGAAAAGCGTAATCGACCGCTACAAGTTATACCCGTAATGTCTTCCAGTCTTTCATCCGCTTGGATTCCCTCATTTGCTTGCATATCCGATTCCTCCCTCTGAATATATTATATCAATAATGATTACACCATAAACCTAACCATTTCTACACATGGGTGATATGTCATTTTTTTTATTTACTTCACTTGTTCATCATTCTTTCCTGCCAGCTAGTTATAATCAATAGCGTGATAATCATATATCTTTTTTCAT
>NZ_JBWDNM010000034.1:0-9002 GCF_056269185.1 Paenibacillus sp. J31R122 | reverse complement strand
TCCCCCAAAGAAATTAAGACCCTTTTGACAGTTTTGCTAACGGGTACGATAGTTGGACGATCAAGGAAGTAGATTGCCGCGGCAGTTGCTCCTTTTCATTAAGCTAACGGGTAACGTTAGTTCAATGAATGACCTTATACAAACGAAGAAGGAGCTGCTGCGGCAGCTCCTTTTTACATCTTCACAAAATAAGAAATTTTGTACATATGTCTTTGCGGGCGCAAATATAAATTCGGAAAATACCAAATCATATTTCGTTTCTATTATTATGAAAAAAAGGTAAAATATAACTGTCCACACAGAAGGGAGAAATGATAATTTTAGTTAAAAATGGATTATAAGAGAGAATTCACACCCAATAAAGATCTCATAAAATTATTAGGAGGTTTAATAATGAAAAAAAAGAAAATTTTAACTGGTGTTGCTGTAGTCTTAACGAGTGTTTCACTGCTATTGAGTAACAGTATAGTTTCGGCAACTCCTACATTTGGAAAATGGTCAAACAGAACTAATACATTGTATGTTGCTACTGGAAGTGCAACATCCCCTTGGAGTGCAGCTGCTATAAAATGGAAAAATGACACAAATTTCAATATATCCGCTACTCTAGGAATCAGTTCAACATATTATGCCTATAATGTTAATGATTCTACCGCTGCGTGGGACGGTGTTACTGAAGTTTATCATCAGAATGGTATTATTACAAAAAGCACATTAAAAAATAACACTTACCATACATCGAAAAGTAAGTACACAAGTAATATTATTACAGGCGTGCTCGTCCACGAAATAGGTCATTCACTAGGTTTAGATCATACTTCAGTGGTAGAGATCAGCGCTATGTTTCCGTATACATTTAAATCTGATGGGTCGGTTTCAGGAAGATCACTTTCACCTTCCACGTCTGATATTGCTGCTACCAATCTTTTGTATCCTTTAATCTCTAGTTCTTCTACTAGCGCTTTTTCGAAGAAAGATGGGGTTTACGTTTATCCCTCTTGGGCAGTTTATTATGAAGACGAAGAAGCTTTAGCAAAAGTAGCTGACTTAGTAGTTAAGGGGAAAGTGTCTAAAGAAAAAGGAAGTAAGTTTAAAAGAGGAGATTACAGTAAATACTCAACAGAAGTTAATGTTGAAATAACCGAGGTTTTAAAAGGAGATCAAGCCATAGGTCAAAACATTGTTGTTTCTCAAATGGGAGGCACAGATGGTGTCGTTACAGTGTTCTCCGATTCTTCAACCCACTTGAAGAAAGACCAAGAAGTTGTATTGTTTTTACGAAAAGTAGATAGTAATACCTTTATTCCTATTAACGAGGATGATAGCATTTTTGTAAATGAAGCAGGTAATTTTAAAAATGTCGCCTCAAAAAAAGAACTAGTAAAAAATAAAATTAAATAACTGTTTTAATAAATACCTCTCTGAACTATTTAGAGAGGTATTTATTATAAAAAGAGTAAACCGGAAACAATTGAATTAGTAAGTACGTCAAAAGTTCGAGGTGATGGATAATGAAAAAAATAATGATAATTTTGTCAGTAGTTATGATTAGTGCCTGTTCAAATGGCGACAGCATAGTCAATCTAGAAAATAAACCATCAGTTACAGAGCAAGTAAACACTCAATCTTCTTTTCCGTATCCCTTGGTGAAATGGAATAACAAAGTGTATAGGGTGACAACCGACGAAGTTCTCAATGTAGACGGAGAGATAGGAGGAATTGTTAACCATTCAACAACCGAGACTGTAGAAACACCAGACAACTATTCGAATTATTTCAAAAAGGGAACTAAGATTTGGTCGATCAAAGGAGTCGATACAAAAGAAGAGATTGCTGTTGAATATGGGTTAGGCAAATATGTTAAAGCTGTATCTTCTGCAACATAGTAAAAATATTTTTCTCTCTCCCATCTCCATAAATACAACCTTCCCAGAAGCATAAAAAGGGCCCTACAAGCTATTTTCTTTTTCTTGGTCGATGGTTAATCGACTACAAAGGGAAAGTGGTAGAATAGGGCCTTTTTGTTTGTTTAGTGCATTGTGGCTTGTGCCGATAATATCTTCACAAAATAATGATTTTTGTACAGATGTACTGCTGGGCGTTAAGCTATTCCAGCTAATAGCTTGTCAATATTTAATTATTAATGGCCGATTCCAGGAGTGGTATACTTAAAAAAAGATATGACAAATAACCGTCCCCATCGGCACAGGAATATATTTCATATTTTTCTATTTCATGCTGCTCAATCTAGCCGAAATGCTTCTTTTGAAGTCAAGATGGCAAAAATCCAGTGAATGAGTTTGTTTGCACAAGCAATTACCGCTACTTTGAACAGCTTTCCTTCCGCACGCTTTTTATCGTAGTAAGCTCTTAATTTCTTGTTTCTATTACTACGAATACCACATCGCACAGCTTGATACAGGGCTGTACGAAGCCTTCTGGAGCCATGTTTCGTGATTCTATTTTGGGTTGCCACAAACTTACCTGAAGCAAATACACTGGGATCAACACCAGCAAAGGCCACCAGCTTCTTTGCGTGATCGAACCGATCGATTTCCCCAATCTCAGCCAAAATTGTTGCGGCAATTTTAGTGCCGATACCGGGTATCGATTGGATTAAATCATATTCAAGTAATTCTTCAGCCAGGGTCTCTATCGATTTATTAAGGTCTGCTAGATGGTCCTGGTATTGAAGAAGCAATTTGATGAGCAGCTGCATGGAGATCAAATGACTTGGAAAGCCGTCTCCTTAAAGGGATTTCGCCTTGCTGCCGCTACCAAGATTTGAGCGTGCTCCGAACACCATAAAGCAGATCTACCGCGTCCTGTAAGGCGCCCGATTGTTGCTGTAATCTCTTCCCCAGTCATATCCAGGACTTCTTTAGACGTTGGGTGTAAGGCTAGAAGTCGAAGCGAAACTTTAGAATAGAGGTCACCGAACACGCCATGGTATTCAGGAAAAACCTGATCTAGAATAGCCTGGAACTGCAGCTTCGCTTGAACATACATACCCGTTAAAGATTCATGCTGACGAGTGAGATAGCGTAAATTCATGAGATGCTGACCCCGTTTTTTGATGGGTTCAAACTCTTCTTTATAGAACAGCGCCCCAAGTTGATAGGCATCAGCAGCATCCGTCTTGACCCGTCTCAAATTAGTTTGCTTGGCTTCATATGAGATTAACGGATTAATGACGATGTACAGATACTGGTGCTCATCCAGAAACTGAACAACAGGGCTATGATAATGGCCTGTTGCCTCCATTACAATGCAAGGGCTCATCCCTGCAGCTGATTCCACTGCTCGAACATAATTAAGAAAAGACGATAATCCCTCTAGATCATGATTAAATCTGAAGATCTTCCCATGAGGTACTCCACGGTCTAAAAAAGCTTGTGCATGGCTCTCTCCCTTGGACACATCCAAGCCAATGACTGGATTCATGACATCACTCCTGTAGTATTTTCACCGGCAACCCCTAACCTTCTTGTCTTCCATACTATCGCATGTGATACGGGATCAACGTCCCAACCAGCCTAACCATGGTTGAACAAGTAGGGGGGATGAACAGAATAGCTCTCGGGATCCAAGTCCCACGGGCAGAAACGTTCGATCCCCGGCTACTGCTATCTTACGACCACACAAAAATGAGGTCCACCAGAAAGATCTGGTGACCTCATAATACGAACGGGCAGGATAGCTCATTCGTTATTTGTAAAAAAATAACAATATCGTTCCAGATTGTAGTAAACTAAATGAAACTATACATGCAATGAAAGTTGGGGATTGATGAAGGAAAGCTATGTATCTTCACTTATTAAAACGATGTATATGAAAAGAAGAAAAAAATATTTGCTCGAATTAATTAACAGAATGTCTTTCCGTGATAATGCAAAAAGTTCTGATGAATCAATAAGTTTCAAAGCATATAGGGAAGCTGAAGCATTAAATAATAAATATTTTATTCAGATTCTTATCGATATTGTCAACTTTCACAAGTCATTAGATGGATTGAACGTTAGAAAGGGAGCGTATTTTATTCTCTCGAAGTTGTTAAAAAAGCATCCAGATTCAAATGCATTGCAATTTTTAATCAATCAATTGCATAAAGAATCGGATAAGTATGCTATCAGTAGCTTGCTTGACTGCGTTTCCGATTTAGAAAAATCTGATGTTATGGATATTGAACCAATAATACAGTTAACCAGGAATGGTAACTGGCAAATCCGCCACTCGGCTATCCGAGCTCTTAAGGCGTCAAAAAATCCAAGAGCCAAACAAGTCGTGTTAGAAATTATAGCTAATGGATCTAATGAAGTTAAGAAGAACCAATATGATATTATTTATGCTACTTCCGTTTTATCAGACATTGGTGTAATCGAAGATATAACTATATTAAAAGAATTATCAAAAGTTAATATTCGTGATGTTCGAGAATCGGCTATATTTGCTATTGAAAGTATAAAACACGGGACGGAAAATAATAAAAACAATTAGTGAAATCATTACGCTAACGGGGAACGATAGCTCAATAAGCACGAAGAAACGGCAGCCGGTGAAGTAGCTGTCGTTTTCTCAACTAACGGGCAGGATACTTCCAATATGTGTTAATATAGAGTAGTCGTTCAAATCTAATTAGTTCAATTATATAATGTCCCTTAGTCAACATCTTTAAAAGAAACAAGGTGAAATGTCATGGTTATATTTGTATTTATTGGCGTCTACCTGATGCCTATTTTAGGGTTTTTGTTTATAGTCTTATTGTTAAGAGCAGTAAAAAAGATTGTTAAAGGGAAACCTTATACTGCTGAGGTTTTCTGGAGCGGTTTAATTTTCGCACTTATTGTTTGGTCCATCAGTATTCTTGCTATAAACAGTTAAGCTTGAACTAACGGGTAAATATAGCTTAACAATCACCAGGACGAGGCTGCCGGCATAAAACGGCAGCCTCGTTGAGCTAACGGGCAGATTAACGCAGTACTACCGTTGAGTAGATAATATACATAATATTGAAACATTAAATAAAACTCAGTTTAGAGAGGATAGAAATGAGCATGCCATTTTCAATTGGGATTGCGGGAGGATCAGGCAGTGGCAAGACTACATTAAGTAAATTCTTAGTCAATGGGCTTAGCGATTATCGTGTCAAGGTTATTCATATGGATAAGTATTATTATTCGAAAAGACCATTAACAAAAGCTCCTTTCTCTGGGAAGGAGTATGAAGATTTTAATGATCCATTTGCAATTAATGTGGATAAGGTAGTAGAAGATTTTAATCAGGCACTTCAAAATGAAGAGGTAATAATTATAGAAGGATTCCTATTGTTCCATTTTCCTCAACTTAGAGAAAGAATTGACTATAAAGTATTTGTTGATTGTCAGTCAGATGAAAGACTTGTTAGAAGAATAGGGAAGTTCGCAGATGGGAGCTATACCAATGAAGCGGCAGTACAAGAATATCTTGATTTAGTAAGGTATAGGCATGATATTTTTGTTGAACCGACTCGATGGTATGCGGATCTTATTATTAATGGTTCGTTGAAGATGCAAAAGGGAAGTCAGATATTACTCGATTGGATAGTACATAGACTAAATTGCAGTTGAGTAGAAATTCTATATTTACAAATACGTATCGTTAAGCTAACGGGCAGCATAGTTAAACAACCTTCCCTAAGCGTTATTTCAAAAATGAGCAATCGAAAAGAAATCACATCAACCGTACCATGGTATAATATTCGTATACAAATAATTACATAAATTAAATCCTTATAAAGAAGGGGAATGAGCAATATGTCAAATATCGAGCACTTACAGACCGTGAATGTTCCAGCTTCAACGGTATATGAAGCATTAACCACTGCAAAAGGACTTTCAGAAATATGGACAAATGAACTAATAGTCAATGATCAGATCGGTTGTATAAATGAGTTCCGATTCGGCGGCAAAGGCTTAACAAAGATGCGAGTTGATGAGCTTGTTACCGATAAAAAGATTTTGTGGCAGTGTGTTGATTCAGATCCAGAATGGATAGGTACGACAATTTCTTTTGATATGGAGGAAAAAACCGGGAAGACTTCAATCATTTTTCGTCAGATGAATTGGGAGGAAGTGACCGCATTTTATCGCGTATGTAATTATAACTGGGCTATTTTTTTGTACAGTCTTAAACAGTATTGCGAAGAAGGCGAGGGTCTTCCGTATCATAAACGGAAGTTTTAGAACCATTGAAAACACGGATGGGTGGACTAAAGTACATGATCCCGAGAACTGATTTCGGAAGTATTGGGTAAGTACGAAGAAGTTGTCACCCAAGTCTTGACAATCATTCGTTCAACTAACGGGTAGCGTTAGTTGAACAGATATGGAGCAGTTTGCTGCGGCAGTTGCTTCCTTTCTTTGTTAAGCTAACTGGCAGGTTAGTGCAAGCAGGATAATGGGTTTATATGAAAAAATTTAATTTCTGGGGGGAAGTAATGAAAAAAAAGATAATTGTTGTTTCTTTAATATTTGGTTTGATCCTAGTTGGTAGCATGAGTGGATTACATTTTAACGAAATAAATACAATACCAGGTGATGTTAAAAAAATTCGTTCAGCTAATATTGGTGATTATGGGAAAGCAGTATTGTTTGAAGATATAACTCATAAGACATTTGGAGTAGCGAAAACAGAAAAAAGGTTTGGGTTCCTTTATCGGTATGATGGAGGTACTTATGGTTATGGGATAGAAGAAGGTAAGCCATTTCAAGCAAGTGGAATTGCTGATAATAACAGCTTTTTAGTAGCAATAAAAATCGCTAAAGATTCTAATATCAAATATATTGCACTTGGAAATCACATGGACGGAATAATTCCTTCGGATACTTATGAATTATCTCTTGATGATGTTAAAGCAAATAGTGGTGATTACCATTTAAAAGAGGTTACTGATAATTATGTATTATTTGTTTTAGATGAATATTCAGAGGATTCATGGACTATTAGGGCATTTGACAATGATGGGAACTTAATTGCAGACGAATTATTTGGAGGAGATGCAAGATATATTGATTTGAAATAAATTCAAAGTTATTAAGCTAACAGAGAACTTTAGTTAAATGATACACATTTGTGCTACGGTAGCCTGCTCATTTCATTAGGCTAACGGGCAGGTTAACGTGGTAAGAATTATGTATCTTAAGAGAATTAGCTGTATAATTGTGTAAGAGACAATGGGCTCTTGAGGATGATTAGGGTTGCTTATTAGCTCCAAAGGGGAGGGAAACTTATGAATGTTTCAAAGCTTCGACCATTTATTCCATCAGGCAAAGATTATATACTTGCACAGAGTTTTTTTGAAGATCTTGGTTTTGAAAAAGTCTATTCCGACGACGGATTGAGCATCTTTCGAATTGGGGAACAGGAATTCTTTCTTCAAAATTTCCATAATCAAGAATTCCAAGATAATTACATGGTAGAACTAGTAGTTGAGGATTTAGATGGTTGGTGGTCACTCATACAAACCGTTACTTTAGAGAAAAACTATCCTATTAAGGTAAAGGAACCCACAATGTATCCTTGGGGAAAACGTGAGATCAACCTAATAGATCCCTCTGGTGTATGCTGGCATATTTCAGAAGCAGAGAAATAAAGTTTACGAAAACTATGTTGATTTATTGAACTAACGGGGAACGATAGCTCAATAAACATTAAGAACAAAAATAAGGCTGCCGGTCGAACGGCAGCCTTCATGATCCGCAAGACCAGTTCTTTCCAACTAATCTACAATATTCCTGGTATAATATGCGATTATATCTTTGCGACGAATAATACCGAGGAAGACGCGATCGGCGTCTACGACCGGAACGAAGTTCTGATCGGCCGCCAGCGCCAGCATATCGTCCAAATCGGCGCTGATCGCAACGCATTCGACTTTCATCCGTTTTTTGATAGAGATGACAGGAATTTCGTGCATCGTATTGAAGCCGAGGCCGGGTGTGGCTTTCAGCTTCCATAACAAATCTCCCTCGGATAGCGTTCCGAAATATAAGCCATTGTCGTCCAAGATCGGAATAGCTGTATAGTGGCTCGCCTCCAATTTATCCATGGCTTCTTTCATATTAGAGGATGTCATGAGGTAAGAGACCTCGTTCTTAGGATATAAAAATGATTTGATGTCCATTGAATCACGCTCCTTTGATATATTAAATCATATTTCGTCGCGGGGCGCATGCGAAAGTGACTGGAGCATGTCTAATGCTAAAAGTTATGTCGAAAGACGAGAACATAGTCCGAATTAAGTCCGTGCAAATAGCGGGCTTTTTATAATTATCAGAGTAAGCTAAACAATGTCTGAGTATGGTTATAGTTGTAGACTAGATATATAGATTTAGGTTTGCCGATAGCATTAAGCTAACGGAAAACGATAGTGCAAATAAGGCTTTTGAAAGGAACGATATAGATTGAAAGACATATATGAATTTTTAATGCATATTGAGTCCTTACCTAATTGTAAAGTAAATCCACCAAATGGACTTCCACGAATTGATAAGCATAAACTTCCTCCTGATGTTAGCCGTTTTTATGAGCTATGCGGGGGAGTGCTATTTTTTGAAAGCGAAGATTATTCTTGTATAATAGTTCCGCCAGAGGAGTTCACTTTATCAAATCCAGTCATCATAGGAGAACCAGCTGAGGAAGACATATCATCACATTGGTACATCGTTGGTCATGATGGGAATGGTGATTACATTTCTATAGATTTACATCAAGACCGTTTAGGGAAATGCTACGACAGCTTTTGGGACAGACATGGGATTGTGGGAGATTGTCCAGTAATAGCAAACTCATTTACTGAGCTATTAGAACGATTGGTCCAAAATGGCGGAGAAAGGTGGTACTGGCTTAAAGAGGATTTTAAATCACTAGGTGACGCCTACGATGATGATACTGAAAATGAACCATTGAACGGGCAGGATAGCAAAAAATAGGAAGAAATCCTCTTGTACATCATGTATCAATAA
>NZ_JBWDNM010000021.1:0-88046 GCF_056269185.1 Paenibacillus sp. J31R122 | reverse complement strand
ATCTTTTCTGGGACTCTATCGGACGGTATGGCAGCCCTAAGATTACTTCCCTTCTACGAAAGGAAGGTTGGGTATTATCGGAACGTTTAGTCAGTAAACTCATGCATGCCAATGGACTACGTTCATGTGTATCTAAAAAGTTCCGAGTAAACACAACTGATTCCAATCACTCCTATTCGATTGCGCCAAATATACTGAACCAGAATTTTAAGACGACGGCTCCCAATAAGATATGGGTAACTGACATTACCTATATTTCCTGTCGGCAAGGACGTCTATATCTTGCTAGCGTACTTGATCTATACACACGTAAAATTGTAGGCTGGAAGCTCTCAGATCGGATGAAAACAGACTTGGTGCTTGCAGCATTGGATCACGCCTATGCCGCTCAAAAACCTCCAAAAGGGCTTATTCACCACTCAGACCGAGGCTCGCAATATGCTTCAGATGAATACCGTGCAAGACTAAAAAAATATAAGATGAAAGCGAGTATGAGTCGTAAAGGTAACTGTTATGACAATGCCAGCATCGAATCCTTTCACAGTGTACTCAAAAAAGAGTTTGTTTACTGCACAAAGTTCTACACCAAAGCACAGGCACAACAAGATATGTTTGAGTACATTGAGCTCTTCTACAACAGGAAGAGAATCCATGGTTCTTTGGATTACTTATCGCCAGTGCAATTCGAATTACAATACTATAAAGCACTAGTTTGATACCCTTAAGGAGTGTCTACTTTCTTGACAGAGGTCCATTTTCACGCTTACAGACTTTTTTTTGGTTTGTTTCTGGCCTTTAAGCTTGATTTTCGACCTTACAGACCGCTCCACAGTCCATAAAAACCAACTAATGAGTGCTGTAAGCTTGATTTTTAAGCTTACAGCTCTTTTTTGAGCAGATTTCTGGTCTGTAAGCTCGATTTTCGAGCTTATGGACTATTCGCAGCTCGCCAATACCGACCGAATGAAGCTGTAAGCACGTTTACACGCTTACAGCTTCTTTACTAACCAGTTTGTGAGCAGTTGGCCCGTTTCTCGCATGACCTTACAACTGCACGGTACACAGAGAACATACTAAAAAGAGCTGTACGTTTTATTTACACACTTACAGATTCTATATTGGTTAGTTTTAAAACTCATTTCCGGTTAGTCAACGACACTGGTGCTGGTTAGTTCATACTCACAATTCTAAATAGTGAGTGACTGTGAGTATTGTGCTAGTTAGTTCATACTCATAACTCTGGTTAGTCAGCGACTTTTATGCTAACTAGTTCATTCTCTCAATTCCTGGCTAGTCTGTAACCTCTCTGTGAAGAGGGTTCCATGTCTGCAAATGGTCTACGGTCTACGGTCTTCGGTCTACGGTCTACGCTCTACGCTCTACGGTCTACGGTCTACGGTCTTCGGTCTTCGGTCTTCAGTCTACGCTCTACGCTCTACGCTCTTAATAATAGTTAGTTTGCGGCGTTCATGTTAGGATGACGACAATATGTCTAGTTTGAGCGCTTGCAGTCTACTAACAAAAGCTCCGTTGCCCCTATAGAAAGCGGGGCAACGGAGCTTTTGTGATTTACCAAGCGTAAGCGCGTGGGGCGTCACCGCCTGGGCCTGGGAAGATTTCGTCTATACGCTTCAGCGCTGACTCGTCTAATTGGATTTCAACTGCGCGGAGCGACCGTTTGAACTGATCAATTGTGCGCACACCGATAATCGGCGCGGTCACAGCTGGATTTGATAACAGCCAGGCGAGTGACACGAGATCCTCGGGCTCACCGAGCTCGTCACAGAACTTCGCGTAGGCATCCAACTGCTCGCGATGCTTCTCTAGACGCTTTGTATCACCGCTGCGTCTTCCGCCGTCCTTGCGACGGTGATTCCCTGCAAGCAAACCGCCATCGAGCGGGCTCCAAGGAATAACACCAAGTCCTAACGCTTGCGATGCCGGCAATACTTCCAGCTCTGGCAGACGGCAAAGCAAGTTATATTTATGCTGCTCAGACACTAATCCTAGGGATCCTCTCGCCTTCGCTTCACCCTGCGCCACTGCAATGTCCCAGCCTGCAAAGTTACTGGACCCGATATAGCCAATCTTTCCTTGCACCTGTGCGGTTTCGAATGCTCCCCATAGCTCGCTCCAATTCACCTTACGGTCTACATGGTGCATTTGGTACAGTTCAATATGGTCAGTCTGCAATCGCTTAAGCGAGCCTTCCAAATGTCTGCGAATTTTATAAGCGGACAGACCCGCATCACGATTCGGACCGTCATGGGCATCGTGCATATCACCATATACTTTTGTGGCCAGCACGGTACGCTCGCGGCGACCATTCCCCTGCTGAAACCATTTCCCGATAATTTCTTCTGTTCGACCCGCGTTTTCGCCCCAGCCATAAATGTTAGCGGTATCAAAAAAGTTAATTCCTGCTTCCAATGCTGCATCTAATATATGAAATGATTCCTTTTCATCCGTATCCACACCAAAGTTCATTGTACCCAAACATAATCGACTTACTTTAAGCCCCGATTGTCCTAAATTCGTGTATTGCATATTCTTCATCGCTCCTTCGAATTTATATAGAATGGATATCTTAACCATTATACAGAAATAATAACTAAGAGCCAAATGAAGGAAAACCATGCAACTTGGGTATAATATCCAAGTAACTTATACTGAAAAAAAATACCCCGTCAACCTCGAAAGGGAGACTGTCTGTGCATAATGATCTAAAGTCTTGGTTTGGAGTGGAGATGCGTCTCATCTCCGTTATTTTATTTATTGTGATATTTGTCAGAGGAGCTGTATTAGTTAGTCTCCTTCCTATATTTGGTGCCAAAGTACTTGGCCATACACCTGAAATTATAGGTATCGCTATATCTGCCCACTACATAACGGATACACTTCTCAAAATGGTTATAGGCTACTTACTCGATCGATTCTCTATCCGTATGATCGTTGTAATGGGACTTGCTATATCGCTTGCCGGTGTGTATTTGTTGCAATTCGCCGAGCTGCCCTGGTTATTTATCGGAGCAGCTGCGCTTTATGGCATTGGCATATCACCGATTTGGATTGTATGTCTCACAAAAGTATCAGAAGAGAAGCGTGCTACACAAATGGGCTTCTTATACACAATTTGGCTCGCTGGGCTCGGAAGCGGCCCTATTCTCTGCAATATTTTGCTAGACTACAACACATCTTTCACATATAAGCTGCTGTGCAGCCTATCTGTTCTGGCTGTTCTATTAGCCTTATTCATGAGCAAGAAAAAAGCGGAAACCCCACATCGCATGCCGTTTCGTGAGCAATTGATTATTCTACGCGCTCGGCTCAGCCAAATGAAGGTGCTTCTGCCAGGAATGATTTTACAAACGACAGGCGCTAGCATGCTTATTCCTATTTTACCAAGCTTCGCCGATCACCAGCTTGGACTATCCGGCACACAATATTCGATGCTGCTGACAGCAGGCGGACTGTTTGCCGTAGTTGGGCTAATTCCTATGGGCAGATTATCGGACAAGCTAGGCGGAAAGAAGTGGTTTCTCGTGTTTGGCTTCGGCGCATTCGCACTTGGACTATATATGCTGGCATGGGGGCTTTCCTTCTGGTATTGTTTAATTATTGCCATTGCCCTAGGCTTGTCCTATGCAGCTATATTGCCATCATGGAATGCGCTGCTGGCATCCTTTGTACCTCCAAAGCAAGAAGGTTTGGGTTGGGGTATACTATCTACAGTTGAAGGCGTCGGCGTCATGATCGGGCCAATCGCAGGCGGATATATCGCATCTTGGAACGGCGAGACCTCCGTATTCTGGACAAGCGCCGTCCTATTTGGGATCATCGGATTATTTTATGTATGGTTTCCATTCAAAGCATTTAACCCAAGCGAAGAAGCAACAAACAAGTAGAACGGAGTTCGATATATGAGTCAGCTGCAAGATTGGATTCTCAATATTAAGCATATGGATTTGGATCAAATACAAGCAACATTGGAAAGCTATTCTGGTTGGGGTCCTCTTCCCGGCCTCCTGCTGCCGTTTGTCGAATCATTTCTTCCTATCTTACCTCTAATTCTTATCATTGCTGCTAACGCCAATATATATGGCCTAGGTATCGGATTTTTACTTTCCTGGGCTGGAGTGACTACTGGCGGATTGTGCGTGTTCTGGATAAGCCGCAAGCTCGGAAGAAGAGTTAAGGGTCGGTTGGAAAGACGATTTCCGAAATCACAGAAATTTTTTGACTGGGTAGAACGTAGAGGCTTTACACCTTTATTCCTGCTTGCCTGCTTTCCCTTTACTCCTTCTATTATTATTACCGTCATATCGGGTATCAGCAAAGTACCCTTTCATACGTTTTTTCTTGCCAACCTGCTTGGAAAAGCGGTTATGATCTTTTGTATTTCGCTCATCAGCTTTGATATTGGCAACCTCGTCGATGAGCCTTGGCGTATTTTTGTATCCGTTACAGCAGTTCTCGTCATGTGGTTCGGCGGCAAGCATCTAGAAGCTCGTTATCAACTAAATGGATAAGAGCTAAGCTGCTCATACATTTCTTCCTTTCGTGGCAAACTATTGTTGATCTTCTGCCGAAGATAATGCTTTCCCCAAGGAGGGTTATTTAAAACGATGAGCAACAAAAACAATCATCATGAGATGGCTCCGATATCCGGAGAGGCAGCCGAGGTTGAAGGGGTATACAAGAATCAATGGGGCCGCGTAGAGAAGATGGATCGAGGCGAAATACTTCCGGCAGATCCCATGCTTGGAACGACTGAGTGGGTGCTGGTTGAGTACGATTTCGAAAACAATCACGAAGGGCGTACCGATCCGCAATTAATTCCGGATGATGGCGCTCATAACCCAGAAGCGCATATGCAGCATCCCCGCCGTCATGAAGGCAGCAATAAAACGGACGACGATAATCATTAAGCACATGCTTCACTAATCAAGCTCATCCAGGTAGGGTATGAAGCAGCTTCACAAGAAAAACAGCAGGTCAGAGCGCTAGTAAGCTAGCCTTCAACCTGCTGTTTTTTAGATTATTCGAGAGCTTCTGCAACCGCAGCCGTTCATTCATTCCTCGCTATTAGACGATCAAAGCCCCGTCATCGGCTCCTCAGGCTCACCTGACTTCTCATAATCCCGCTTCGTCCCAACCGCTCGCTGCTGCACTTGGTCGAGCAGCTTTTCTAAACGCCGCAAATGATACGCATATTCGAAAACACCTGAAGCAACAAATACTAGACGCTTATGCTCATCTGGATCTTCCATAATATAAGTGGTTAAATCCTTAATAAGCCGCTCCTCGCGTTCCTCTTCCGGCTCTATTAACACATTCGGCTTCATCTTGTCCTCAGCCTTAAGCAAAATATGCTCATGGTACTTCGATAGGTCTTCAATTTGCCGATCAAATCGCTTCGCCCATTCCCCAGCACTCGGTGATGCAAAATAATGCTCCTCCACGACATCGAGCAAATCCGCCCCTTTGTGCAGCGTCTTAATCATTTGCTTCGATACGAGCAGTTGTCTGGCATGGCTTGTCTTCGTTTTGGCTAATACTTTGCGCTCCTCTTCAAATACCGCATAGCTTTCCTCAAGCTTACGCAGCATTGCGTAAAGCCGATCCTTCTCCGAGCGAAAAACCTGCTCCTTCATTTCATTGGAAATCGCCGTTCGCAGCAGCAGTGAAAGCTGGTTATACGCTTGATGAACGTGGCCTGTAAACTGTTTCCGCGGCCGCGGCGGGGAAACAAGCACGTTGACGATAAAAGAGGATCCAATTCCTGTGAATACCATCAAAAACCGTTCAGTCGCAGTCTCCCAGCCCTGCCCATTTGCTTCCATAATAGCAACGACCGTTACAAGCGTCAGCCCGATTGTGCTTTCCATTCTAAGACGAATACTTATGAGTATAACTACGATACAAACGAGCCCGACAGCGATCGGCGTATGACCGAACAGACGAACTGCAGCTAAAGCAATGAGCGCTCCAAGCAAATTCGTTTGCACATGATCGGCAACACTTTGCCAAGATCGATAAATAGACGGCTGAATGGTCAAAATGGAAGCCACCGCTGCAATAAGCGGTGATTCGAATCCAAAAAATCCACTAAGGTAGATTGCTAGCGCTACGGCCATTCCTGTCTTGAGTACTCTTGCTCCTATTGTCACGCCGATTCCGCCTCCCACCTCATATGCATAAACACCTTCAGCTATTATACAGAAAAAAATGCCGAATTCACTCTATAAATACAAAAAAAGCTCAAAAAAGCGCCAGTTGAATAACTCCTGAGCTGCTATCTTTCTTATAATTTAAAAAGGGTTTCATTTTCATACCTTCACCCTTATAATAATTCGGATGCCTATTCCACCTACATAAATTTCGACAGGAGCACGTGTATGTATCTTATCATTGTAAATGAGTTAGCCGGTAACGGAAAAGGAAAGCGTGTCTGGCATAAAATAGAATCCGCACTAAAGCAGCGCGGCTTGCGCTATTCAACTATCTCTCTTAAAGATCCAAACGCAATAGCGGCCATTTCGGAGCGGCTGCTCCTGCAAACGGCTTCATCGCAAACTACAGAATTAAAAGCAGTTGCCGTAATTGGCGGCGATGGAACCATACATAGTCTATTGCCTATACTGATCCAAAGCAATGTTCCGCTTGCTGTTATTCCGGCAGGCTCGGGCAACGACACAGCCCGCGCATTAGGTATATCGCGCAACCCGCTCATTGCGCTAGAGCAAATGCTGTCAGGCCAAGCAACAGCTATTGATCTTATACAATCATCATCTAGCTTTTTACAAGAAACCACTTCAGAAACAGACGTGGATCAAAGCAAGTCATATGTCGAGTATACGCTGACCGCTGTGGCAGCAGGCTTTGACGGAGCTATAGCCAATGCTGTAAACCGTTCCTTTTACAAACGATGGTGTAATCTGTTCCGAATCGGCTCCTTAGCCTATCTTATAGGCGTGTTCCATACGTTGCTTACATTTCGGCCATTTCCAGTCGTTGTTACGGTTGATGAAATAACACATCGCTTTGAACGAGGGTGGCTCATTGCTGTTGCGAATACCTCCTCTTATGGAGGCGGCTTACGGATATGTCCGGAGGCAAAAGCAAACGATCATTTCCTACATATTTGTATCGTACATTCCTGTACGCCGCTGCAGCTTCTACGCTTATTCCCTACGCTGTTGACTGGGAATCATACAAAGCTGCCTTATGTCAGCATACTTACCGGAAAAGTGATTCATATTGAACCAGAGGTTATAGAGCTTTATGCATTCGGGGATGGTGAAGCGCTTCATGCGCCCCCGCTTCAAGCGAGTGTTCTCTCAAACGCAATCCGTATACTTATATAATGGACAAGCTTAAGGGTGCTTACTCCTTATATGGGAGTCGAATCGTAAAGGTTGTTCCTTTCCCTATTTCACTATGAGCCGTAATCTGACCTTGATGATTATCTACTATTTTGTAAGTGACCATTAAGCCAAGCCCCGTACCTTTTTCCTTCGTCGTGTAGAATGGCTGTCCTATCTTGGACAGCTGCTCCTTAGAAATGCCGGAGCCTTGGTCCTGAATAACAATTTTGACCATTCCGTCATCGTCATACGACATCCTTACCGATACAACCCCACCATTCTGCATCGATTCGATTGCATTTTTGACCACATTAATAAACACTTGCTTCAACTGGTTCTCTACACCCATTACCCATAGCGACTTGCATTCGGTTTGGAAATCGATGACTACATTATACAAAATGGCCTGTGTTTGCAATAAGCCAACCGTTTCGTCCATTAGCTTGCATGTATCCTTTATTGAAAATTCATAGCTTTGCGGCTTAGAGAGCATTAGCAATTCACTAACAATTGATTCAATATGATTGAGCTCTGACTTCATAATGCCATAATAATTGTCACTGCCGCGTCCCGAAGCGATAAGCTGCAAAAATCCTTTCAATGAAGTGAGCGGGTTGCGTATTTCATGAGCAATACCGGCAGCGAGTTGACCCGCGATATACAGCTTCTCTGAATTAATAAGCAGCTCTTCATTTTTTTTGCGCTCGGAAATATCACGTATAATAATTTGCTCGATTTGCCTGCCTGAGAAAGTTGTGCTCACTCGAACTACTTCCGTATGCAGCAGAGTGCCGTTTACCGTCCTCCATTTTAACTCTATCGGTTTATTAGACTTCGCCTGCTTCAACAATTGTGCTTCTTCTACTTCGTCGTCCGTTTCCAGCCATAAACTCATCTCGTCATGGTGCTTCTCTTCTAGCAGATTATAAATAGACTGGCCGATTAAATCATCGCGGCTTTCTATTTCGAACATGTGAAGCCCGGAGCGATTGATAAATTCCCATTTCCCTTCGCTAATTAATGCGATCGTATCCAACGAATTTTCAACCAAAAGCTTATACCTTTTGTCAATTTGCTTAAACTTATTTTCGGCAAACCATGTCGTAAGACTAAAGCTCAGTATGAGTAATGTAGCTATGCCAAACATGAAGGCTAACAAAAGCAGATAATCATTCATTGTATCTGTTGTTATTAATTCATTGTGCTCCACAACAAGAGCTTGAATCGCGAGCTTATGCATCATCATAGTAGACAGACCAAGAATGATGCTGCTTTTTATCTTATGCTTTGGCGACCCTTGACTCATCCAATAAAAAGTGATGTATGAACCTACGAAGATGACGAAGAAAGAGAGTATAAATAGCAGCCAGTTAATCATAAAAGCATTAATAGAACCAGTAAGCATCGTAATGTAGTGAAGCACAGTTGCTGAAAGTGCAATCATCATAGCACTAAAAAATAGTCGTACACGAATAGGCCTGTCCGTATTCAAAATGAGCAATCCTATATAGGTAATGATAGAACTGAAAACTAAAACAAGTAAAGTGTACCCGTTAAGATGAATAATGTAATCGGAGGCAAGTAAGGAGATGACATGTATCGACCATTGACCCAGCCCAAAAACCGCCGCGCTACCAATAAGCCAATTAAAGCTATGAACTTGTTTCTTCGGCTTCATATGCTGGGTCATACTAAGCATCGTATACGATGCGTAACACACAATAATAAATGACAAGATTAAATAGTATGGATTCCCCATAAAAGTGACATGGTTCATAAGACCCCTCTAATTACCTATAAATTTGCAATCACTAGTAAAATTCGACAATTCAACAAAAAACCCTTTCTTATTCGTGCTAATTTTTGTACAAATTGTCGTAATATTAGTGTTCTGTTTCTCTATTCTTCTACTTCCGTTATTATGATAAAATAGGCTTGCTAGAATCGGGCTATACTTTATGAATGTAGGAATAGGAGGAGACATCTTGAAGATCGTCAAGGAATTTAAAGAGTTTGCTATGCGCGGCAACGTTATTGATTTGGCTGTCGGGGTCATTATCGGAGGCGCATTCGGCAAAATAGTAACTTCTATCGTTAATGATATTATTATGCCGCCAATTGGAGCCATAGTAGGGAAGGTAGATTTTAAGGATTTGAAAATCTATCTTGTAACTAAGGAAACCGTAGAAGCCACCGCAGATAAAACGACACTTCCCGCCATAGCTTATGGCCAATTTATCAATGTGCTTTTGGACTTTTTAATCGTAGCATTCTGTATCTTTTTACTTGTCAAATTTATAAATGTACTGCGTCGATCCGAGAAGGTTGAGGAGAAGACACCGGATCCAACGGAGAAGGAATGTCCATACTGTTTGTCGCAGGTACCTATTAAAGCTTCACGCTGCAAACACTGCACATCTCAGTTAGAAGCTGTACAGCATGGCTGATGAACTGTTCGACATTTATGATGAGCAGCTTACACCAATCGGAACTGCGACGCGCACAGAAACACATGCCAAAGGTTATTGGCATCGTTCCTTTCACTGCTGGCTGACGCGGCACGAAGGAAACCGCCGGTTCGTCTGGTTTCAACTGCGCCAATCCGGTAAGGATACAAATCCGAATTGCTACGACATAACGGCTGCTGGCCATTTGTCAGCAGGAGAAACTGTACGCGATGCGGTGCGAGAGCTCGAAGAAGAACTCGGCATTCATGCCGAGTTCGAGCAGCTTATACCGCTCGGACAAATTCGCGAGCAATGCAGCGGTGAAGTGAACGGCTTTCCTTTCATTGATCGTGAGGTTAGCGATGTTTTCGGCTACGTTTGTACCCTGCCGCTAAACGAACTGAAGCTGCAGCCCGAAGAAGTGGCCGCGGTGTTTGAGGCTGACCTCGACGAGCTAATCGAACTGTTCGAAGGCTCTTTGGACGAGGTGAATGTAGAAGGCGTTGTGCTTTCCGGGGAGAGTAACGATTTGGTGCAAGTACAGCGAGTCGTCCACGCGCATCAATTCGTGCCACGCGATCCCTCTTACTATGCAAATGTCCTTCGGGCTTTGCATGGCTGTACGTAGATCGATTAGCTTGAACGTCCGGGCGTCCTTGAACACCCCAAGCCTGTTCCCAATTACGGTACCACATATCGATTAAATAATGAATATTATAAAATTCTGTATTTCGCGGCGCAAGGTCAAAGTCATTCAGCTCAGGCTGATTGTACAATTGCGCCGCCATTTCATGAAGACAGCCATGCAGCCTCGTTTCGATAAAACTTCCAAGTTCATCTTCCGTTGCGAATGATCGCGGATTAAATTGAACCCTTTGCTCCGCCGCAGCATCATAGCAGCTCGTACGGCGTATGCCATCAGGAATCTGACTCCAGCCCGCAATAAACCTTGGATCATAACCCATCCCATCGTGCCAATTATGCACTCGGTTTATATAATCACGGTGAAAACGCAAAAAACGTTGCCCATAGCCTGGCGGCGGCACACTTCCCGGCACTAGATGATACGTATGATGCCAATTTTTATGTTCCTCTAACAACGCTGGCGGAAAGTTAGGTATTCTAGGCATCTTCAATCCCCTTCCTGTTTATTCTTCTCTTTAGCTTAATTCATCTATAATATGCGACTACGTCAGCCTCTGTGATATCTGTCCTAAATCCATAAACAACGAAAAAGACCATCCTAAATGAATAGGACAGTCCTTTTATATCAGTCTGGGACTTGAACGGAGTCAGAGTCGATCAAGTGTTGAGCGTCTCGCAGAAGGTATGCTGCCGCTTCACTCGAAACATGATTTCCATTTTGTGCACGCACTTTATTAACGAATGATTTCAAATTTTCTTGTTCCAATTTTTCAAGCAAACTATTGGTTATTTCGACATCATTGATTTGATGATCGCTTGTAAAACGTGTGACTAAAGCCTTTAAGGTGTCGATGCTTGTTGAAGTTTCGAATGTAATGATTTGACTCATTTCGTTTCCGGCCATATCGCTTGCTCTTACGACAAACGTATGGACACCAAGCGGCAGCGTATATAGAGCAATCTCCGTCCCTTGTTGTACTTCATTCGAATCCAACGTTACCGATACCTTGTCAGGATCTACACCCGACAACGGATCATTCAACTCGATTTCAGGCGTAACATCCACGGAATTGAGATAGGTGCCATCTGCCAACCCAGTTACCGTAATAGCAGGTGCGACCGTATCTAGTTTGACGCTGATGTTTTTCATCTCTTCCACATTGCCCGCTTTGTCCGTAGAACGATAGTGAATCTTAGACTGAGAACCATGATTAAGAGTAACACCATCCGCATACTCTTCCCATACGTTACCACCATCCAAACTGTACTCTGTCTTCGCTACACTAGACAAGTTATCTGCCGCATGCAAGGTCACTGTAACCGCGTTGACGTACCATCCATTCGCTCCATCCGGTTGAGCCGGAGTAACGGAAGCTGTAGTAACGGGAGTGTCCGTGTCAACGTCAAAGGAACGGATCGTTCTGCTTAGTGATCCATGGGAGATGACAATCTCCCCAGAGTCCCATTCAGAAGACATGTAATTTTCACCGTTAATGGTGCTTACAGCGTCATGTGACTTGTAGGCGTTGAAATCAACCGGCATACCATCGATCTCTCTTACATCGGAATTATAGTCCAACTTGATCAACTTGCCATTCAACCCTTGGTACTGGACGTAATATCCGTTGTTAATGACATAAGTAATCGGATGAGCGACCTCATTGGCCAGAATGGCTGTGATGAAGTCCTCGAACGTTCCGGAAAACTCTGCTGGATCTGCCACTTCCAAGACAAACGCCGTATTCTTCGAATTAATTTTCGCCTCGATATCCGCCCATCTCCCGGATTTCGTCCAGCTATACTGAGCGATATCGTTTACGACACCATCCTTTAGCATCTTAACTGCGGCATACACGTTATTTTTTCTAACGAATACCCAGCCCTTGTTTTCTACAACCTCATCCAAATACTTTCTGGGAATCCAAAAATGGCTGAACTGCGCATTGTTCGTTATTTTATGCATGCCAAGCATTACGTTTTCTTCTTGAAAATATTTGTAGGTCATACTTTTGTAGTCACCATTCCAATAGGCATGAGGCGATCCTGTATCTGTTTCATTCAAGCCTGGATGACTGTCGAAAATAACCGCATCCATCGATTTCCCGAATGTTAGAGACCACGGAATATCCTGAAATCCTTGGAAATCTTGGCTGGTAAAAGGTGCAACCTCCTGTTGGACTATCGATCCCAATGTATATTCTGGTGTCACATGGGTGTACTTCTTCAGAGTTTCCGTCTTGTTCCTAGTAGGGATGTCCGGAATCGTATAAACAGCCTTCTGTTCCTTATTAGTCAGTCTCTTGTTTCGATCCCGGGCAAGAGCATACAGCACATCCGATGGTCTATATGTGCTTATTGGCAGCAATCCAGCCTGTACATTGACCTCCGCATAGTCTTCGTCCACATCGACTATAGCAGTATCAAATAGAAAATCCACAACATAATTGGAATGACCATACAACATAGTTTTCGGTGAATTGACATAGGTTCGACCATGAGCGCCACCCATATTGGCGTCTAACGAATCAACTGCCATATCTGCCATCAGATAGTCTAGCATATCGAAAGCCATATTTTTCACAGTTTCATCTTTGGAAAAGGTATACAGCATGGATAAGCCGCCAATATCAATTCCGTAATAACTGATAGAGTCAAACTCCCCCATACCCGTCTTCAGACGAGAATTCATCCATTCGCGCAAATATCCAGTAAACATCGTCTGATTTTCCAATCCTGTCTTTCCGTTCCACATCAACGCATCCGGCCAAAGTTCACTAACGAGGTAGCCACTGGCAAAATAAATGAGCCGATGATTCTCGGACATAAATTCCGTCGGGTTGGAATAATCAATCTCCTGTAACAAGTGAGCCATTCTCTGCCATACCGCGTCGGAAACATTCACTCTGCCGTCAAGCATATTATAGAGAATCAACATCTGAGCAAAGTAAAAATCCGCTGCTCCATTTGCTCTGCCGTTTGGTCTTCCCTCATCCCAAATCACTTCGTCTATCATCCAGTTGACGGCATCATCATAATTTCTCTCTTCGGGATTTAACATCATTTTCCCGAAGATTTCAGTTAAGTACATAAAATGCTTGGCATAAGGAGGACGATCAGACTTTTCGTATGCGCTTCGCAATTTATATAGTAAATTTTCTTGTCTGATTGCCGTGCCGCCTTTGACATATTCCAATTCTGGAATTGTTGGGACTGCTCCAGTTATTGTTAGAGTCAGATCAAGCGGCAAATCATGATAAGCGGCATGAATGGTTACAATGTCTCCTGCGGACGCATTCGTTTTGAACCGGAACGTATCTCCGCCGAATAGTTCCGCTTTGTCAGCACCTGACTTGATGGTAAAGGTTAGCGCCGGATCTTTAGTGATGTACTTCGTTTTTCCTGCGGCATAATGAGCTTTAATCGCGGTCAACTCTGCCAAATCAACGGTATCGTAAATGTTTACTTCCAAATCCGATTTATCTGCCGTAATCGAAGAATGCTCTCCCTCTGCGAGCGATCCTCCTTCCAGCTTTCTGATCCGGATGTCATCAATGTAGACTACGCAATTCTCTGCTCTAAACGCAAAGCCGCCACTCATATCTGTACCAGAAGCATAGTACTGAACCACATTATCGATAGAAAAGATATACTGATTACTGATCGCTTTCGCGGAAAAAGTATGCCAATTGTCATCAACAACATTTACTTTGGGTCCCGGTGAAGTGCCAATTCGCATGTAATTATCATCATTATCGTGCAGTATCCGGTAAACAAAAGGAAAACCGCCCTCACCCAAATATTCATTCTGAATTGCTTTACGACGCATCAGTACTTCGAACGCAGTATTGTAATCTTTCAGATCAATCATTGGAGTTACGATTTTGATCTTACCTTCAATCTCATAATTGGTCCAATCTTCGTCTCCCATCAGTCTGCTGACGCCATTTGCCAGACGGTAAACTTGATTGCCGGTTCCATCATCGACCAAATCCGCCGCTGGCACCGACAGCAATTCAGGATAGGACACGGTTCTCAGGCCCGGCAGCCCAAATGATTCAAGAACATCCCCACTTCTTACCGTCAGTTTAGCTGTATATATCTTTACCTTATACGGGTTCATGACATCTGCTGCTGCAACGGTAATCTCATATGCACCTTCGGCTGTGGGAGTCAGTGTTCCCGCTGCCTGATTAAAACCAAGTGAGGCAGGCATCGAGCTGAAAGTCACTTTATCATTGGGTATGACCGTATAAGAATATGCCGAAGTATACGCTCTTACTTCAAAGCCCGTCGTTTGGCCGGGAGCGACAAGCGCATCCTTAATAAACAGTTGTATTCCCCGAGCTGTGTGTAGTTTCGTTATTTTAAGTTTGTCAAAATAGGCTTTCGTATTCTCAGTCTGCAAATATGCTTTTCCTTTGGTTAATGTAGTCAAATACCTGCCTGAACTTACGATATCGACACCGGACATACTGTCATTTTCTCCGATGAGTGTGGTTGTGCTAACTCTCTTCACTCCGTCTGGAGAGTTAACGCTGAAAACCAGATTATCAAACATCGATGATGGCGAACCGTCATACGGATATTGGGAAATGAGCCGATTGCTGATCATCGCCGACATTTTGACATAGGTATCATTAAAGCTGCGATTAGTTTTATTAAGTGTTTCTGTCTCGATTGAACTGAACGCTCCGTAATACCACTCATTTAACGAGTTGGCATTGTTTCGGGCAATGCCGATTCGATCTCGATGAGCTGGCTGGTTTGCGTCATATTTGTGCGTACTAGCATTGTATTTCAGCGTATCCATATAACGAAACACATAATCTCTGTTGTCACCGCTGTTCCGCAAATGAAACGAAATTCCCCCATTGCTACTGGCATTACTGTTTAACTGCTTGACGTCCGCTTCAACCATATATTCGGAATCCGCATCCGAATTTCCATAATCGCCTTCAATATCCAAGGTCCGTTTAATTCCGCCTATTCCATCGATCATCAGCGCATGGTTGCCCGATCCATCTTCAACAACAGTTATAGCCGAATCGTTAGACGGTACAAAGGATGGCGTATCCCCCTCGAAATCTTCATTAACGACTACTTGGCCGGCAACCCGGATCGGCGATTCATCAAAGTTATTAATGTTTAGCGCCGCGGAATGCCTCAGTCCTCCTAAAACAGCGTATACTTGAGCTGTGCCGGCACCAAGGCCCGTAATCTTTTTCTTTATGGTATCCACTCGAATTTTATCGGGTTGTTCAGTCGAAACTGAAGCATTTTCCGTCACATCCACCTTTTTGCCATCAGCAGTACTTGCAACAATGCGGTATTCCGTCGCTCCGCTTACATTAATATTCCGATTGGTCAGCACTAGACGAAGAGACGTGAATGTGCTGTAATTTTGGGCAGTCATATTCAGTTCCGGTTTCATGGTCGATTCTTTGGAAAAGAAGTTGACATGACTTTCAGAGGAAGCAGCACTATCGATGGCCAGCATAAAGGCCGCTGTCCGATCTGTCATCTGGCTGTTCATAAATTCAGTAACATCGAACTCCACAACGGTGTCGGTGCTTGTAACATTAATTTGCTGAAGCAATGTACCCGATATGGGTGCATTATTCCAGGTAATGCTCCCTTCCTCCCAGTCTTCATCTGGATCAGTTAAACCATAGATACTTACGGTGCGGCTTGCATCGGTTCCCTTTACCTGAATCTGAATCTTTAATTTCGCTTGTTGTACGGCATTATCCAGAAAATCTGAAATATTGAAACGTAAAAAAGCTTTGCGGGAATAGGTTGAATTAGTATCATTTTTCACATCGAGGGTGCTGGCGCTCCCATAATTCGTGTCCGCAAAAGTCCCGCCGCGAACTGTAGCATCTGAAACAGGATAATAATTGACAACAGCTGCCTGCACTTCATTGACCTCCATTCCGGGCACACCTGGAATTCCAGATATACTTAACAAGATCGTAATGACTAGAAAACAAATAAAATTTTTTTTAGTTGACCGTATGCTAAATCCTTTCAAGCCGTCCATCCCCTTTCAAAATGGTACCAAGTAAAGATTTGCTTTCGGATTTTCTATTTCATTAGTAAGACCATTTCAGCCGCTGCCAGCAGAACAATGCCTGTACCATGATCATCATTGATATAGGTGGGAATATCGAAATAATAGGAAGATTCCTTTGCGCAACCTGAACCGAGACATACTCCATATACATTCCCCTCAGCGTCTACACAATGATGCATTAGAGCAAGCCAACCTTTATTCACCACCTCCAAATATTCACTTCCCAGCCATCCCAAGCGAATTCCTCTGGCAAGAGACAATACAAACATTGCGGTACATGAGGTTTCCTCATATGAAGCGCTTTCATCTAACACCTGATGCCACATTCCAGATTCGTTCTGATAAGTTGCAATACCAGCCGCCAGTTCCTTAAACAATTGAAGAAGCCAATCACGCTCCGGATATTCACTTGGGAGGTTGAGCAGTATTTCTGTCATTGCAAAAATGACCCATCCGTTCCCCCTTCCCCAAGGTACTCGACTGTTCACATCTTCCAACGGATAATAAATATGGGCATACAAGCGTTTTTCCGGCATCCATAGCTGTCTATGGAAACCTTTTGCTTGACGAATGACCTCATCAAAATAACGGGTATCCCCCTTCAATTGACCCACACGAACGAGAAATGGACAGCTCATAAAAAAATCATCCGCCCACATCGTTTCTACCCGATAAAACGTACCGTCATGCATCCGAGGTACGTCATTCATGACGGCATTGCCTATTCGATCAATTACCGGAAGCATGGATTCGCATCCTGTGCGTTTATAGGCTTCGATAAACATAACGCCAATCGCGCCGCATGGATCGAGCTCCTCCAAGCGCTGAGCGCGCGGAATTAAAGACGGTACTCCGTAGCGCTTGGCATCCCAGAGCGCATAATCATGATACTGGGCCATGACAGCCATGCTATCCGTTGCATAACGAATCACCTCGGTTGACCCTATCGTTTCGGCCGCTTGCAACAGCCCGTACAGTCCAACCTGGATGGCATAAAACCATTGGCCGAAGAAGAAGCCGTCCAAATAAGGTCTGACAAAGGTGTCAGGAGATGAAAGCCGCCAGTAAGCTTTAGCCTCACCTTCATCTATGACATACAGATGTTCAAAGCCAATTGGAGCCATTTCTATAGCAAAACTCTGATCCAGCAGTGCTTCCGCTTCCACTCCCGAACTGCCAAATGGCCCTATATAAAGCCAACGTGCGTCATCGCCGCGCTTGGAGTCAAGTTCGGGTACTCCATCTGCCCTCTGCCCGGTCACAGTATCTATTATTTCCGCCTTAAATCCCCATCTGCTAGCCTCAGTGTGACGAATGCATTTAATAAGTACTTGTCCACGTGGGTTAGTTGAAACAACCTCGATTTGAATCTGACCAGCAGCAGTTGAACGATACACCTCCATACCATCAATCCAAACTTTAATCCCACCTTCATGCACGACATACAACATTAGGGAAGCGATATCATTTTTTGAATAATAAGTCATCCCATAAGCACTAGCAGTATTCGGACCGTACATTTCTGTAAAATCCGCGAACTGAAGCCCCGTCTGTGCAGAAATAGTTGGCTCCCACGAGGAGAACTGACCCGACAACGCTTCTGTTTCAAGATTTAGTAGCATTTTACTGCCCCGCTCGCTGGCCTCCGGAGCAAAAGGACCGATGTAGGCAAATCCTTCCTCACCTTGCAGCACCCACTGCGGAAACGTTGGACGTGTTGAAAATAAATAGTCTTTGGCCCACATTCCCGGATACCTCGGAAATGCAATAATAAGATCGAATCCAAAGCGATGGCGGTCCCTTACACATTGCAGAAGCAGTACATTCCACCCTCGCTTCATCTTTATGGGAATCGTCTGTGTGTCAGCGTACATCTCACCGTTGACCCACAGCTTCGAGTTGCCTTTTGCAGTAAGTATGACATCCTGCTCTCGG
Organism: Paenibacillus sp. J31R122; assembly: GCF_056269185.1. NCBI lineage: Bacteria > Bacillati > Bacillota > Bacilli > Caryophanales > Paenibacillaceae > Paenibacillus > Paenibacillus sp. J31R122. Next base: position 69,579 of record NZ_JBWDNM010000021.1, on the reverse strand, counting down.
TCGGCATGAAATCGGGCTGCAGCATAAGCAACGGAGCCTTCCTTTGCGTCGGGCCAACAAGCCATAAAATCCGCTTCATACGGTCCGAATGGAGTTTTCTGTTTGATGGGCTGTTCCATGTAAGGACGCAGCCGAATCGTCTTTCGCGAACGAGTCTCAAGCATCCGCTCCGTTACGCAAGCGATCACTCCAGCAGGATCTGTAACCCCTGCCTGAAATATTGATTTCCCCTGGTCCATTTTTTCATTCATGGGCTTATCTCCCTCGTATTCTTTATCCTTTTAACGCTCCGATCATCATGCCTTTCACAAAATACCTTTGCAAAAAAGGATAAAGGGCCAAAATCGGAACAGTGGCGACGATAATGACAGCATATTTGATTGTCTCAGCCACTAATCCTTTATCGAATGAATCCGTTCCGACTAACATTGCTTCGGTATTGTTTTGCACTAGGATTTCCCGTAATACAAGCTGCAGCGGATACAAATCTCGATCGCGTATAAAGAGCATCGCGTTAAACCAGGCATTCCAGTGGCCGACTCCATAATAAAGCACCATAACAGCTAGGACGGGTAGGGACAGCGGCAAGACGATTTTGAATAATACCGTCAAATGTGTAGCCCCATCCATTTTTGAAGATTCTATTATCTCCTCCGGTATGTTCATAAATGACGTTCGCATCAATATCAGATTAAACGTATTGACGGCTGTCGGTATAATGAGTGCTAACAACGTGTTGTCCAGATGAAGACCTTTAACCGTCAAATAATAAGGAACCAAGCCGCCGCCAAAGAACATTGTAAACACAATGATCATCATAATGGGATTGCGCCACAACACATCATTGCGGGACAAAAAATAGGCGCCGAGTGAAGTCATAAACAAGTTGAATGTAACTCCGGTGACAACAATGATAATTGTATTCAAGTACCCGCTCACTATCATCTGGTTTTCTAGCACCAAGTTGTATGCTTCAAGCGAAAAGCCGGCCGGTTTCAGCAGCAACCCCTGATGGGCCAAATAATCTGCTGGATTGCTTAGCGATGCGAACAATACATACAGGATTGGATAAGCGGTAACTAATGAAAGCAGCAAGAGTATTAGTACATTTGCGACAATAAATCCCTTTCTGCTGATGCTTGTTTTCACTCTGTCTTCCTCCTACCATAAACCTGATTGATTAATTTTTTTACTGAGCCAATTCGCTCCGATAAGTAATATAAAATTGATGGTGGAATTGAACAAACCTACGGCAGAACTGAAGCTCCATGCGAATTCTTGCAAACCTTTCCGGAATACATAGGTTGAGATAACGTCCGCGGACTCATAAATGGCCGGATTGTAGAGCAAAATGATTTTCTCATAGCCTACACTCAAAATGCCTCCAACTTTTAAAATGAGAAGAATAATGATGGTTGGAGCAATTCCTGGAAGTGTAACATGGAGCGTTTGCTTCCAACGTCCGGCGCCATCAATCGTGGCCGCCTCATACTGCTGCGGATCAATGGAGCCCATCGCAGCTAAATATATAATCGATCCCCAACCAATCTCCTGCCAAATCTCTGAAGATACATAGATGGGAACGAAATAGCCCGACTTATTCAACATCGTCTCTATGTCACCACCGAAAAAAGCGATGATCGTATTAATAATTCCAGTATCGCGAGTAAAATCGATGATCAGGCCGCACACCACGACCAGTGAAATAAAATGTGGCATATAAGTAACCGTTTGGATGAACCGAGAGAAAAAGCGGTTTTTAACTTCATTAATCAGCAAAGCCAAAATTATCGGGGCCGGAAAGCCAAAAACGAGTGAAGTTAAGCTAATGACAAGGGTATTTTTAAGAATGCGCCAGAAATAATAACTGTTGAAAAATTCTTGAAAATGTTCGAATCCAACCCAAGAACTTCCCCATATGCCTTTGGTCGGCACAAAGTCTTTGAAAGCAATAATTGCACCATAGATTGGCATATAATGAAAAATTATATAGTAAAGGAGCACTGGTGAAACGATGAGATACAATGAATAGTTTTTCAGCCAGTCCTTGCGAATTTTACTGCGCAGTGTCTCACGGACTTGCACACTCATACTTACACCTTCTCCCTGTTTATAGGCCGGGATGGATAATGTAACTAGAAAATCATCCCCCCGGCTGTCAGCTATAATGCTATCTATTGTTGTATCGTTCCAGCGCAGCCTGTTGCATGCTGATCGCTTTTTCAATCCCTAGCTTTTTCATTTGCTCTACGTATTTGTCGAAATTGCTGATCGGTTCCGAACCCATAATGAATTTAAGTAACATTTCATTCTCATAGGTCGTAACTTCATTCATAATTTTTGCCATCTCACCCTGCTGCTCGGTGGTAACAAAGATTGGCGGAAGGAAATGCTTCGCCGCATCCGTATTGATCCATGTCGCTCCCGCTTCTGCCTGTACCGGAATCATTGTCTGCAAAATATCCGGATTCTGAATGAACGGCCCCATATCATGCGACAACGTGTATTGTGCCATCGCCTGGCTAATTGGCAATTTGTCGGGATTGTTAAGAATCAGATCGGTAAATACGGGATTATCGTTATCCATCGTGTAACTTATGCCTTCAATACCGAAGTTGGCGAGCCGCATCCCCTCTTCGCTGTACAGATAGTCCAAAAATTTAGCAGCCGCTTCTTTATTCTTGCTATTGGCTGAAATCGCCGCCCCGAAACTAGTGAATGGTAAGGAATATTGTCCAAACTGCGGTTGCTCCCCCTTATTCAATACTGGATACGGAGCGCCGATAACCTGGAATTTGGGATCCTTTTCCTTCATAGTCGTCGTCCATTTCGCCACACCGCTGGCTGCACTGGCAACGGTTGCGCCTGATTTGCCATTCATAATGTTGGCGTCCACCGTTTTCGTATCCAGTGTGGCGAAGTTATTGTCGAGCAATTTTTCGGAAAACCACTGATTCATCGTAGTAAGAAACTCTTTGTACGCTGGTTCAATCGGTCCGTACTTAACCTGTCCTTCATCCGTATAGAAGCCTTTGGTAGTCCCATAGGCACCGATAAATGTTCCCCATGACAGAACAGCCTGAATATTCCAATATGGACTAAACGGAGCTGCCGCCCCTTTCTTTTCTTTGAATGCCGTAAGCATCGTATGCCATTCGTCCATCGTCGTCGGTACCTGAAGTCCTAGCTCGTCTAACCAGTCTTTACGAATAACCGGCCCCGCGGAGACGAGCAACTTTTGATCACCGCGAATGAATGGGAATGAATAGTAGCTACCTTCATCTGTCTTGACCATCTTGTCAATGTCCGGATTATCCTGCAAATACTTGGACAAATTCGGCGCTTGCTTCGGCTGCAAATCGTTCAACTTGGCGATGACACCATCGGAGATCGCTTTCTCCGGACCTCCGGGGTATTGGGTCCAGTTGTACCAAATGATATCAGGCAGGTCACCGGAAGCAATCATCAAATTAAACTGTTCATTTTCAGTGCCAGCTGCAGGATGAATGAATTCTACTTCCACGCCTGTACGTTTTTTTAGTTCTTTTGCAAATTCCGTTTCCACAAGATTTTTGAAATTAGCCGATGTATTTGGAGCCAACGGGAGCCAATATTTCAGTTTTACTCCCCCGCTAATCGGATATGATGCCTCCCCTTGCGAATTTTCCTGAGAAGCCTCTGACCCAGCCGTATTCTCGGGATCTTTCTCCTCGCCTACTGGATCATTCCCTTTCGCGCACCCTGCCGTTGTTACGATAAGCATGGCCGCAGCAACGATTAGCAGAAACATACTCTTTACACGTTTACTCATTGTTAGCCTCCCCCAAATTTTTTACTGTAATTTTGCAAAGTCGACGTCGACAGTTTTAAGTTTAGTCACGATATCTCCGAACCGATAGAGACAGAACCTAAAAACGGGGGACATTATCTCAAAAACGTTATCCCTACAGGAAAAAATAAAACTCCTACGAGGGGACAATAGCTAGAATCAAGGGGCTTATTTCGAAAAAGAAGGCCAACCAGGAGTTACTGGCTGACCTCTTGTCGTTTTGAATTATTCAATCGTCTCTGAATATTTGCCTGGTGTAACCCCTTCATATTTAGCGAAAACGCGGCGAAACGTACGAACGTTGGCATACCCGACCATCAGAGCGACGGCCTCCATATTCATGCCCTGTTCCTTCATAATTTGTTTCGCCTGCTCTATGCGGTATTTTCCGATAAAATCAAGAAGTGACACTCCTGTACCATCTTTGTATAGCTTCGATACATAGGCCGGGTGCATATCGATTTGTTCAGCAATGGAAGCAATGCTCAGGTTAACATCATTGTAATTGACCGCTACGATATCAGTAACTCTTTGAAGAACGTCATTCGCCCGTTTTCCAACCTGCTTCTGCCCTACAGAATCGCAAATACTGCGTAATATATTTTTTAGCTGCTGCTTCATTTCACTAACCGTCTGGCAACCCAGCAGTCGGTCAATCGGATTAAGTTCTTCCAAGAAAGCATTATCATAGATAGCACTTATTCCATTAATTGTTTTTATCATCGTACCGACAAGATCTACAAAAAGACATTTGGCAAGTTTGAGTGGAAGCTTGCGCTGCTCTAGATTGTCCTTAAATACTTCGTCTATAATCGCTTCGGCAGTACCATAATCGCCTGCCTTGATGCAATTCATCAACGCCTGTTCTTTCTCAAGCGGATAATAATACTCGCCATTGGCACGGGGCAGCTCCATATCACTGTAATCCATGATTCCATTCACACCGTAAATGCTCTGGTATTCCATGACCTCCAGCGCTTCGTAATACGCCTTCGAGATTCCCGTTATTGATATATGTAGGCGACTCAGCGCAATCGTCACCGGAACCCGGTAATTGCTCTCCATAAATTTTAGCACTTGGCTTGCAACTTCAGTGAAATCCTGCTTCCATGCAAGCTCCTGTCTCTCTCGAAAATTGACAAGACAAACGATGAAATCGTCTAGCTCCATGACAAATCCTTGATTAGCTTGGATCGCCAACTCTTCTGCCACATTCATTACCGCAAAGCGCACTAACGGAGGCGAGATGTCATTGTAATCTTCAACATTAATGATCATGACAGCAAACTTATCAGATACGAAATCGATTTCATGCAAATTCATCAACTGTTGCAGCGGAATCGCGCTATCCCGGCCTTTGAACAGCTTCTCGAGAAAATGATCGCGCATAGCGCTCTTTTGCCGCCATAATTTGCTTCCCATTTCCTTATTTTCAAGCAATGTGGAATAAATCTCTTGTTTCATAAAATCATATTCATTGAATCTCTTGCTGACAGCCTTATCTTCGTTTTTCTTTTCTTGGAACATGTCGAGCATTCCACGTACAGGCGAATAGTTACGACGTACGAAAGCATAAGTTAGACCGCAACCCACGCACAGGCATATGAGCAAACTCATCATTGTCGCTTTCTTGATACCTTCCAACTTGTCCCAGAAGATATGCTCAGGCATCGTGACTACATACTTCCAATCAGTTGTATATGAACTAATATATGAAATGACCAATTTCTGGTCACCATCCTGCACCTTGAGAATACCGCTATCGCCGCTTAAATCACTATAAGTCACCGGTAGTGGCCCATCCATTGAACGAGTAGAAGCAAGTACCTGATTGTTATCATCAATAATAGCTGTCACACCGTTGTGCAAATAATCTTCTGCATTATCCACCCAAAACTTCGCCTGATCCAAAAAAATGACGATGTTACCTTGACTCGTCCCGTTCTTCCCTATCGGAATCGAGCGAATAAAGGCCAGATCATTGCCAAACCTCACAAAATCACCTTGAAAATAATCGTCCAAATATCTGATCCAAGCACTATATCCTTCGCTGCCTGCCCCATACAAATTATGATAAACAGTTTTGCTAGTATTACTTAATTCCGGTGTAACGATCGTATCAATGGCTTTGAAATAGACAAAGTAATCATTCCACCGATTAGATGATTTGAACACCTTTAGGCTTTCGAAAGCTTTGTAGAGTGTAAAATATTTTTCTGACTTCAGCGGCTCCTGAATTGTCAGCAGTTCCTGCACTTGAGGATTTAAGGCGATTTCCACACTTAGTCGATTTGCATCCTCAAGCAGTGTGTCTATATCTTTTTGCACCTTGGATAGTATTAGATTATTTGATCGGTTAACTTCATCGACGATTGTTTGATTAGATTTCACATAAATAAAAACACCTGTCAATACGGGTACAAGCAGAATTGCAATATACGATACTAGCCATGAGAATATGATACTGCTTCGTTTAAAAAACATTTTATGCCCCCTCGCTTGACCCTGCTGCTACAAAGCAATTATAGCTATCCGGTATACTTCTGTCTAACAAAATGATCAAGCAGAAAATATCGTATTCTAGCAATCCGTCTGATTTTTACGAATCCGATATCACCAGAGAGAAGCTTGAACAATCAATGGATTACAAACACGAATAAGGGAATTGAACCTTCGGCCTACGCATTACGAGTGCGTTACTCTACCCCAACGCCAATTTCAGTCTCGGTATGACCTTCCCTATGTCCGCATATCTATATAGATATACCATACGAATGGAGGTTATTTGCTTGTCTGAGGATACAATGAAAATAGGCAATGCTACCGATTCTCAAAGAATAGGAAATATGGCCAACACGCTCAAAAAAGGCACAAAGGGAAATATGGCGAACTCACCGAATATGGCGCAGTTGGGCGCCATGGCGAACTCGCCAAACATGGCACAGATGGGCGGCATGGCGAACCCGCCAAACATGGGGCAGATGGTCGGCATGGCGCAATCGCCTAACATGGCGCAGATGGGCGGCATGGCGAACCCGCCAAACATGGGGCAGATGGGCGGCATGGCACACTCGCCAAACATGGGGCAGATGGGCGGCATGGCGCAATCGCCTAACATGGCGCAGATGGGCGCCATGGCGCAATCGCCTAACATGGCGCAGATGGGCGGCATGGCACACTCGCCAAACATGGCTCAGATGGGCGGCATGGCGCAATCGCCAAATATGGCACAGATGGGCGGCATGGCGCAATCGCCAAACATGGCACAGATGGGCGGCATGGCGCAATCGCCTAACATGGCGCAGATGGGCGGCATGGCGCAATCGCCAAACATGGCACAGATGGGCGGCATGGCAAACTCGCCAAACATGGCACAGATGGGCGGCATGGCACACTCCGCCCCTATCGTGTATCAAGCTGATCCGAAGCACACTGAAATGGTAATGGAGGTTCGGGAGCATGTTATGGCCATGTGCGGTGGCCATATGCACAAGCATGTACGCGTTCGAACCGTCGATGGACACGTCTATGAAGGCATGATCATGCACATTGACCATTGTATATTGTATTTACAGTGCACGATGCGTGATCCACGCGCTTTTTTCAACCCTTATAATGCCGTACTGCCACTTGTGCTATATGAGCTGCTTGTCATTACCTTACTTCATTAAAACGGAATGGCCGCTGGCCAAGTTAACAATGCTTCGTTCACTGCAAGCCGTCGCCAAGTGCCTGTACTCCTTTGACAACATCGGTCTATGGCTGCGATAGCCGTCATAAACATGGAAAGAATGAACTGTCAATGAGAAGAGGTGAGCACGCTTGTGATTGAAAGAACAAATCGGCTTCAAATAGAGCTACCGCCTTCTCCCTATGCGGATGCTAATGCAGCCGCCGCCGTTCAAGAGCTGCTCGGCGGAAAATATGGCGAGATGTCGACTTTGAACAACTATATGTACCAATCCTTCAACTTCCGTGAAAAGCAGAAGCTCAAGCCGTTCTATGACCTTGTGTCAAGTATAACGGCTGAGGAATTCGGTCATGTAGAGCTTGTTTCAACAGCGATAAATATGGTACTTACAGGTACAACAACTCCGGGCGACCCCAATTCGACACCACTGAGGGAAGGTGTAAATAAACGTAACAGTTACTTTTTTATAGCGACAGCACAAACTTCGATACCTGGGGATTCCATGGGAAGAGCATGGACCGGCGATAGTGTGTTCAGCAGCGGTAATCTCGTGCTTGATCTTCTGCATAACTTCTTCTTAGAATGCGGTGCAAGAACGCACAAAATGCGTGTATATGAAATGACAGACCATCCGACAGCTCGGGCAATGATCGGCTATTTGCTTGTGCGGGGCGGTGTCCACATACTTGCCTATGCGAAGGCATTAGAAATTGCGACAGGCGTCGATGTGAAAAAGCTTATTCCGATTCCAAACCTTAGCAACAACCAATTTGAAACGGCTCGCAAATATGAAGCGATGGGCATTGGCAACAAGCTTTATACATTTAGTCCTAACGATTATAAGGATATTGTCCTCATATGGAATGGACAAAATCCGTTAACCGGCGCTCCGCTTGAAGTGATACAAGGCTCACCACAAGGGGCACCCATGCCAGACTTAAGTGCATTGCCGGAGGAGTTTGCGCCCGGCATTTCTCAAGAAGACTTCATTGAAATCGCAAGACGCCTGCAAAAGAACGCAGGTCTATAGCTCTACAAAAAATGATGAAGACCTCCTTAACCGTTCAGTAAGCGGCTTGGAGGTCTTCCTATTCATCTATTCTTACAGCACATGGTATACTAGCTGCATCTGACTGAACGAAGGTGACTAGTATGCAATTTCTAGCTATGCTTACCATGCTTATCGACCATATCGGCCTTGTATGGTTTCCAGACGACAGCACTTGGAGAATAATCGGAAGGCTTGCACTTCCCTTCTACGCGTATGCTTTAGTGCTTGGATATTCCCGTACTCGAAATATGAATCGATACCTGATGCGAGTCGGATGCATTGCCATCCTATCTCAACTGCCTTATCAATTTGCCATTCAACGGTTAGAAGTTAATACGGTAGGCACCTTATTCATTTGCCTGCTGCTTCTAAGCCTTCTAGATAAATGGAACGGCAAGCCCGCCATTCAAATCTTTGCAGTTCTTATTACTGCTATTTTCCTTGAGTCTATACCTATTAGCTATGGCGCATATGCCTTACTGCTTGTTCTTATTTATCGTTATATGGCTGCTCAGTGGATGCTCATTTCACATTTTTCCCTCAACTTTGTAAATCTATTGTTGAATGGCGGTTTTCTGCAGATCGCAAGCTTGTTCTCCACGCTGCTTATTGTGTATGTGCCTGACTTTATGGGAAAAGTGGATCGAATACGTATTCCTCGTATCGTCTGGCGCAGCTTTTATCCGCTTCATCTTGCCTTTATAGCTATCATATATGCCTTAACAACCAACAAAAGCGGCGGGTTTTTGTTTCTTGATAAATAAGAGCTGGGCAGCCAGCGCTATGTTCCTTCTCTTGCAACAGCCTCCTCACAATTTGCAGTTCTGTGGGCTGAACCTACAGCCCCCACTACCCCACTCTGCTACTTTTTTCTTCCCCAACACCTACTGATGTTTTTGATATAAATCTGCTTCATACATCCTTTAATGCGATTAATTCATGTAATCAGAAGAAAACTTACTGCTCTTAACTATTAGGAAAGTGTGAGTAAAATAAACATTATCCTCATGGCAGTTTCATAAGACGCTAAAAGGTTTAAGTTAAAATGAATAAAAACAATCGGAGGTGCTTAGGAAATGATGAAAATCATTACCTTCAAAAGTCGATCCGTCCCTGTCTATTATCCTATCGAACAAGTTACATCTGTAGAACTGCTTCAGCATAAATTGTTCGAGATGGAAATGGATTTTGACTTTAGAAAAAAGTGGAGACGAATTAAATCAGTTGAAATGGTTCGCGATGTAGCCATTTTCCAATATAGTGATGGTACAAAACTCTACTTGGAAGTCAGCTAGAACAAATCGCAAATTCATGACAGAAGCCGCCCAGCGCGGCACTGCTAACGATATCGTGAGATAGAAACAATTTAAGGGTCTGTCCCCTAAGGAGATTAATCACCTTAATGGACAGACCCTTTGCTCAAAAAAATGAATACTTTATTTAAAAGTGTTACGTACAATTGCAGGATGAGTTATCGCCGTATCATGGACAGATCGAGCACATCCGGCTCCGTCAGCTTGCCTAGCAGGAAGCCCTGCACATAGTCACAACCCCATGCCTTCAGCAAGTCGTATTGCTCCTCTTGCTCCACGCCTTCCGCGATGGCTTCAAGCCCCAGATCATGGGCAAGCTTAATCGTGCCCTCAACAATGATGCGCTCCATACTTAGGTTATCAATCATTTTGACTAAAGTCTTATCTATCTTTAAGCTGCTTATCGGTAGTTGGTTTAGGTTAGTAAGGGAATAATTTCCTGTTCCAAAATCAGCGAGAGAGATGCACACGCCTGCCGCGCGCAGCCAGTTAAGCGTAGTAATATACATTTCTGAAACGCCCAGCATCCTACTTCCCGCTACTACAACTTCAAGGGATGAAGCTGTCAGTCCATACTCGCCTAATATATGAAGCACATTCTGGGAAAAAGCTTGATCCCGCAGCTGTATAGGGGATACGATAACCGACATAATTAAATTGTTCAAGCCATATTGATTCATACCTGCAAACGTTTTGCACGCTTCTCGCAAAACCCATTCTCCGATTGGCATGATCAGGCCAATGTCCTCGGCTATAGGTATAAACTCTGTCGGTGTAATCGAACCCAGCTCGGGGTGATTCCAGCGCATAAGAACTTCAAAGCCTCTTAATTTGCCATCTGACATCCGATAGGTCGGTTGATAATTCAAATGAAATTGGCGCATATATAATGCCGGTCGGAGCGCCGCCGCTATATCGGATCGACGATTTAGACGCAGTGCGTCAGCTGCATGATAGAAGAGCGCTCGATTGCCACCTTGCTCCTTCGCCAGATAGAGTGCAGTCTCTGCGTGGCAAATCAGCTGTTCACTCGTCTGCCCATCCTTTGGAAACGATGACGCACCAATGCTGGCTGTAAGATAGAGCTCACTGCCAGCGTTATCAAAAGGTCTATCGACCGTATTTTTCAACATCTCAACAGCTAACCAATCCTGATTCGATTCATTACCGAGAGGCATCGTTACTAGAAATTTATTATCACCTAATCTACTCACAGAAGACCCTAAAGTTTCTATCTCTGAAAGGCGTGTCTCTATTATACGAAGTACCTGGTTACCATAGCTCATACCTTTTAATTCATTTATGCGATAAAAATGATCTAAGTCGACCAAAGCAACAACCATCGACTTTCTCTCAGCCCCCGCTTTATGAATAGCATGATCCAAATATTCAAATACTTCCTTGCGCCCGGCAAAACCGGCTAGCGCATCCATTTCTTGATTCACCATCCTGACTCTGTAATCTAAAGTCTAATATTCCCATATAAGTATTAGGAAACTTAAAGATGATATTTAGAAGAATGTTAGATATCTTAACAATAGGAGCAGTTATTATACTTTCGAACAAAAAAAGAACCGTTCCGAATGATCGAAACAGTTCCCTAAAATGAAATTCTCTTATCTTAAGTCTGACTAGCACTGGGGAGTTGAGCCGTATATTTGTATCCAAAACCCCAAACGGTCCGGATTAACCGTGGCTCCTTCGGGTTCTGTTCTATTTTCTTACGAAGATTCACGATATGTACGTCGATGGCGCGATCCGTCACAAACGAATCAAAACCTCGGATAGCATTTATTAGCTCTTCCCTGCTGAATACCTTCCCTGGGTAAGCGAGGAATAGCTTCATTAACTCATACTCCGAGAAGGTCGTCTCGACAAACTGACCGCGTACAAGCAATAAGCGTCTCTCAAAGTCAAGCTGAATAGGTTCGGACTCATCCTTCTCTTCAAGCGTCGCAGCTATTTCTTGAGACATCTCCGCTTGCATCGTACTTGAACGTCGAATGAGGGCCTCTACCCTTGCTGTCATTTCATGCATGCTGAAAGGTTTGCACATATAGTCATCTGCTCCCGCTTTCAATGCTTGCACACGTTCAGATACTTCGCTCTTCATCGATAAAATCATAATAGGCAGGTTTGAACGCTTTCGTATGAGCGCACAAACCTCCATACCATCCAAATCAGGAAGCATCAGATCCAGCAGCACGATATCCGGCGCAAAATCCACAACGAGCTTCAGTCCTTCATCCGCCCTATAAGCTTGCATGACGGAGTAACCCTCTTCTGATAAATACATAGACAGCATGTTGCTCATCATGACATCATCTTCAATAACTAGAACCTTATACATTAGCGTCACCCTTTATCAGGATTGAAGAAGCTGTCGAAAAATTGTGTATCTCTACTATACAATACCTATTAGCAAGGAACAATCAGTTGTTAGAAAATTGTTAGGAAAATTTGTAGAACGCTGTATCTACTCCTTGAAGGCCTTCCAGCAGCTTCTTCATTTCCTTCTCCAATTGATTAATAGATGCTTGGAGCTCAAGCGGATCCAGCTGTTCTTGCCTTATCCTTAGATCGACATCGGATGCGGCATTCGCTAGAGCATCAGCTGATAAGTAGCCCGCTGCACCCCTTAATGTATGAACCATGCGCTTAACGGTTATCATCTCGCCAAGCTTCACCAGCATTCGCAATTGGTCGATAAATGTCTCATTATCCTGTCTAAATTGCATCATCATATGAATCAGAATCGGCAGCTTGCCGTTAACTCGAGCAATTGCCCGATGCACATCCATACCTGCTATTGACGGCAGCATAATCATATTGTTTTCGACTGGGCGTTTACGATCTTCAGTTGTTGAAATGCTAGACTCACTCGTTACATCCGCCGCAAGCAACCCAGCCTTCTTTAGCCAGTACAAAATAACGCCATGCAGACGTTCCGCATCGATTGGCTTGGTTACAACATCATTCATACCTAGCTTTAAATACTGCTCATGATCATGCCGAAGCACGTTTGCTGTCACCGCGATAATGGGAATGTTATCGAATTGAGACTGACTGCGAATGATTTGAACCGCTTCCGATCCGTCCATAATAGGCATATGAATATCCATTAATATTAGATCCCATTGCTCATACACCAGCTTATCAAGAACCTCTTGGCCATTCTCAGCTAGGCCGACCTCATAGCCGAATCCCTTCAAAATTTCAATCGCGACCAGCTGATTGATTTTGTTATCCTCCGCTAATAAAACGCGAGTATGGATGTTATTATCACGCGTTTCCACTACAGGCTCGGCAACACTATCTTGCCAGCTTTCTTCCAAGGTCGTTTGTTCAAATGCGCCACTTAAAGCTCTGATCATACCGTTTCTCATCACCGGTTTTATTAATAAGCTTAGCGGCCGCTGTTCGACCGGGAGCTGCAGCATCTCATCACGGCCGTAAGAGGTTGTCATTGCTATCGTCTTAACGCCTGCCGCTTTAGCCTCTCTGTGAAAATCCAACCAGGTTTCCGTTCCATACATATCTGGCATTTCCATATCCAGCAAAATAAGCTTTGGAATAGCGCCCGCCCCAATTCGGCGAAGACGCTCTTGTGCTATTTTCCAAGAATCGAAGGTCAATGGAGTCAGCCCGTATGATTCAATAATCGCGCTCCAATGCGCCCTCATATCTTCATCGTCTTCTACAATCCAGACCGGCTGCTCCCTTAGATCCTGTCGAACCTGCAAACTCTGCTCCCGCTCACCTTCTGCCACTTCAAAATCCAGCATAAAATAAAACTGACTGCCTACCTTCGCTATACTATCCACCATAAGCTTGCCGCCCATGATTTCGACAAGAGCTTTGGAAATAACAAGCCCAAGACCTGTTCCTCCAAATTTCCGAGTTGTTGAACCATCTGCTTGCGTAAATGGCATGAATAGCTTATCCACTTGATCCTGTGTCATCCCAATACCCGTATCCGAAATGATGAAGCCAATCATAACCTTATTGCCCTGCTCCTTAGTAACATCAAGCTTCAATCTCACAATGCCTCTATTCGTAAACTTAATAGCGTTCATGCACAAGTTGACCAACACCTGCTCGAGACGCATCGCATCACCAATAATGGTCTGAGGCAAATGCTCAGGCGTATCAATCATAAACTCAAATTGCTCCTTGCCGCCCATAAATACACTTAATTGATCCGTAATGCGGTGCAGCAGATCATCCAGCTGGAATGGCAGACGCTCCGCGTCGACTTTGCCGGCTTCGATCTTGGAGAAATCCAGAACATCATTAATAATGCGCAGCAGCGACTCGGAGGACGTGTTCATTTTGTCCATATAATCCTTCTGCGACGCTGATAATCCTGTTTTGCGCATAAGCTGCGTCAATCCAATAATTCCGTTGAGCGGTGTTCTTATCTCATGGCTCATCCGCGCAAGGAAGCTGCTCTTGGCCCGATTGGCCTCCTCCGCTTCCAATGTCGCGCGGACTAGCTCTTCCTGCACCATTTTCTGCTCCGTAACATCACGTGCTATACAAGAGAAGAACAGCTCTCCTGTGCGTTCATTCTGATGGGCAACGACGACCATCGAGACATGCAGCGGCTCGCCATTGCTTTTCATCAACTGTGTGTCGCTCTCCCAAAAACCGTGCTCTCTTGCCATATCCGCGCCTTTCACAAGCTCGGCGTACATTTGGGGCTGCATATATTGCTCGACCGTATGATGAGTATCTTCAATGCATAACATCTCTCTGCCAGCACGATTCACGTAGATAACCCTGCCGCGGGCATCCACAGAAGCGATTAAATCTTTGGCCGACTCTACAATATCAAGCAATCGGTTACGCGCCTTCTCAACATGCTTTCGGTCCGATATATCAAGAACCATACCCACAACTCCTGAAAATCGGCCATTTCGGTCACGCAAGCCGTTCGAGCTGTGCAGTGTTGGAATCCGGGTGCCATTCTTATGTATAAATGTCCACTCTCGTTCATATGAAAAGTTCTCGAGACGAAGCTCCTTAAATACCTCAATGCCAGGCTGCACTGTCCGTCCAAGCCTAAGCGACAGCTGCTCAGCCTCTTCACGAATCTCATCCAAATCCATGAACAGCAAAGGTGTAGCATGGCCCGCCAATTCCTCCGTTTTATATCCAAGCAGCTCTTCCGCTGTTTTGTTTAAATAAGTAATTTTGTATTGATCATCCAATACAATGAATGCATATTGATTCTGATTAATAATAGCTTCAAGCCGATCGAACATCTCCTGTAAATGCAGCATCATCCCGTTCACAGAATGAGCTAGCTGTCCGATTTCATCATTCGGCTCAACTGCTAGATGTTCTGCTTCAAATCGGCCATCAGCAGCCTGCTCCGTCACTCCTAAAATGCGCTTTAGCCTCTTAATAATGCTCTCGAAATACAAGTAGAAGAAAATAACGATAATTACCTCTGCAAGTGCAATCGACGAAAATATGCGCCAAAAAATAGGGGCGAGCTTTTCTTCTACTTTAGACATCGGCTCCTGCAGCGCGAATCGCCAAGGCGTACCTTTTACTTTGGTATGAAAAACAGCGTATACCTTATTCCCTATCTTTAGTTTAGTTATTCCTTCCAAGGTCTTCACCATATTCTGAGCAACTGGAAGTAAATTGGAGTCCTCATCGAACAATGAAGTGTTAGCCTTCACTTTAGGATCGGCTGAGTAAAGAATTTTTCCGGTCTCATTATAAAAGCTCATAGGTCCCTCTTCATCCGCAGATTGTAAATAGGACTGAAGAGTAGAAAAGAGAATAGATGCGTAAACAAGCCCTTTCACTTCAGATGTTTCCTCATAGACGGGAACCACAATATAGGATTGAGGCGTATTGGCAAACACGGGCTTATAAGGATCGGTTATAATGACTTGGCCTTGAATGGCCTGTCCAAAGAACGGTTCTTTGGACATATCCCTTTGCCCGCCATCTGTTCTTATGCCCATACCTTCCAAATTAATATATCCAATGGAGTAATATGCAAAACCGCTGCGAATAAGCTCCTTGCCAAAATAATCTAAACGCTGCTTATCCGTTCCAAAGCGCACCTCTTCCGTTCGGCTCATAACTAGAACCTCGGCTTTGCGAATCGCCATCTCCGAAGCCAATATATTTGCGCGAATACTTTGCTTGCTGCTTTTTTTCTCGATCTCCGCTTGAAGCATCGATTGCTTTACTGCCGTATAGTTGCCCACTCCGGCAATAAGTAACGGAATCAAAGAAATTAGAACCATTAACATCAAACCTTTTGTCCTAAGCGACATCTTGTTCAAGCAGCTTTCCCCTTCCGCCCCATGTTGTTCACATATGTAGTATATTGAGATTATTATACCTTTTTCTTACTGCATGGAGAAGAAAAACGCTAGAGCAGCCACTATGAAGCGGACATTACTCTAGCGTTCGATTAAACTATTCAGCTGACAAAATGGATTCTATTCGCGCAAGCTCTTCGGCGTCAAAATCCAGACGGTTTAACGTTGCCACATTATCATCAATTTGTTCCACTCTGCTTGCTCCTATTAATGCGGTTGTTACTTTACCTCCACGCAGTACCCAAGCAAGCGCCATTTGGGCTAGTGATTGTCCGCGCTCCTGAGCCAGCTCATTAAGCTGCTTCACTTTCGTCAGCTTGCTGTCTGTAAGTTGATCGGTCTTCAAAAATACACTCGGGCCTGCTGCTCGTGAGTCAGAAGGCACACCATTCAAATAACGATTCGTGAGCAACCCGCCGGCAAGCGGAGAAAATACGATCGAACCGATCCCTTCTTCCTCTAATACATCCTGAAGTCCATCCTCGATCCAACGGTTAAACATCGAATAAGAAGGCTGATGAATAAGGCACGGAGTACCGAGATCCTTCAAAATTGCTGAAGCGCGAGCAGTCTGCTCCGCGCTATAGTTGGAAATACCGACATAAAGCGCTTTGCCTTGTCGAACAATATGATCGAGCGCTGCCATCGTTTCCTCCAGCGGCGTCTCTGGGTCTGGGCGGTGCGAATAGAAAATATCTACATAATCCAATTTCATACGTTTCAAGCTTTGATCCAAGCTGGAAACCAGATATTTTCTAGAACCCCAATCGCCGTAGGGACCATCCCACATCATATAGCCGGCTTTCGTCGAAATAATCATTTCATCGCGATAAGCGGCGAAGTCTTGCTTCAAAATTTGACCGAATGTCTCCTCCGCTGAGCCAGGGGGCGGTCCATAGTTGTTTGCTAGGTCAAAATGGGTGATTCCGAGATCAAAAGCGCGACGAACCATAGCTCGCCCATTCTCATGGCGGTCAACGCCGCCGAAATTATGCCATAAGCCTAGTGAAATAGTCGGCAGCTTCAAACCGCTCCGTCCAACGCGATTATACTTCATACCTTCATATCTATTGTTAGATGCAGAATATATCAATGTGATCTTCCTCCAATTAAGTATTTGATGTCCTCGTAACCTTATGTCTCAAGTTCAAATGCGGACTGTTGCGTACAGTCTCTTCGAAAAAATCCACCTGCTCGCTAACTAGTTTGATCCAAGCCTGTACGCAAAGAGGGTCAAAATGCTTTCCGCTTTCCTTCACGATAATCTCCATAGCCGCAGCATGTGACATAGCTTGTCGATAGGATCGCGACGAGGTGAGCGCATCATATACGTCAGCGACCGCGGTTACGCGCGCTAGAAGCGGTATTTGCTCTCCAGCCAATTGATCCGGATATCCGCTGCCATCCCACTTCTCATGATGTGAGCGTATAATGGACAGCTCCTCCGGCATAAAGCCTAATCTTTTGCATAATTCATGCCCTGAGACCGGATGTCCCTCAATTACTTTGCGTTCCTCCAACGTCAGCTTCCCCGGCTTGTTTAATATTTCATCCGGAATACGCAGCTTGCCAACATCATGCACAAGCCCTCCTTGCGCAATAGCGCGCAATTCATTAGCAGACAGGCTGAGCTCCTCGCCCAGCTTCAAAGCATAAAGGGCAACTCGGTAATTGTGGCCAGCCGTATAGGAATCCCGAGCTTCCGTGGTCATAATCAGCTCTCTAACACTGGCAGACATATGTCTATTAATCCAGTCGCGCGGGTTAGCTCGGAACAAGAGCTTAACCGATGAGTTGATTGAACCCGAGCTGACATATTGTTTGATTATGCCTGCTGCCATAATGATGACAGATGCAAGCAGCAAGTAATGATAAAGCCACCAGCTAATCATCCAAGATTTCCCGGTTACAATAATGATCTGAGCTAAGATCATCCAACCTGAGCTGTACACAACTGCAAGCTGCAATGGAAACCTTGATGACAGATAGGTTTTCAAATAGCGGTACATCGTCGACAAATTCATTCCTACAATAAAGAAAGTCGTAATCAGCATGATTGGCTTTTCCTTAAAATGAATGTAGGTTGTCAGATTTGGATATGACCATAATATCATACTGCAAACTAGGAGAAACAATACCCAGACGGGAAGCAGCATACGCTGCCACTTAGCCAGCCATTTCATAAGCGAATGATCTACGGAAATGGATGAAAGCCACAACCATATAACCGCCAGCAAAACACTCAGTTGAGCCGCACTGCCGGATATTCCGGAATGGTGCATAAGAAAACCGGGAGTCGATAAACCATGAAGAACGAATAAGGTTGCGAGCGATACATAGGACAAGGATAGAAAGCTAATTTTTATATTACGCAGCTGAATGCCAACAATGCCCACTGCAATCGAGAGAGCGAGTGCTAGTACAGAAACTAAACTAACGATATAAAAATGCTCATTGGGCGCTTTAAACATTTTATCCAATGCTGTCGACCGCAGTAGAATATAAGCTAACAATGGCATAACCATGGCTAAAGCTAACCCGATATAAATTCCCGCATTCTTCCGCAAAGCTGATTCCTCCTGCGTACATTTGTAATTGATGGAGTGCATATTCCGCTTACTAGCGGAATGAATAATTAATTGCTATAATGTGGAAGCTGGCCGTTTGTTTTTGTAGTTGCTACGAATTTTGCAGGATAATGTTGGATTATCTGTTTTAACCATCATATCACCTCTTTCGATTCCTATAAACACCAAATTAATCGTTCTGAAGGTTGAATAAAAACCAGGAATAGGCTCGAAATTTGAGAAAAACTCTATACAATTACAGTTGGATACTATATTTTTATTTTAGATTAAGGTTTTTTCATTTCTGTTTTGTTATAGTAGTTGAAGAATCGCAAATTGAAGGGAGTTTATCGAATGAATAACAATGAATCGCAGTCCAACAAAGATGCAGAAAAGGATTTGACTGCGAAAGAAGAACGTTACACACAACAAGACGAGCTGTCGGTACAAGATGCCGAGATAGAAGCTGAGCTGCAGGCAGAAACATCAGACAGATTGCCTGAGGATGCAAATGACGAAATCCGTGAGGCTGCAGCAGCAGGCTCCGTAATTCCCGCAGAAGCACCTAAAGGAGGAGGCAGCAAAGCATGGATTGCCATTTCTGCTATACTAGCGATCGCGCTAATCATCGTGCTAATTAAGCCTCCATTTGGAAGCAGCAATGAAACCGTGGCAACTGTCAACGGTGTCAATATAGGCAAGGACAAGCTTTATGATGCATTGGTATTGGCAGGCGGGCCTGCCACGTTGGATAACATGATTACAGAAGAACTAATTGCGCAAGAAGCAAAAGCTAATAATGTTAACGTAACTGATGCTGATGTAAAAGCTGAAATCGACATGATTAAAGAAAGCTTCCCTTCAGAGGATGTCTTTAATCAAACGATTGCTCAATATGGTATGACGCTTGAAACATTGGCTAGAGATACAAAAGTAAATCTCACGATCCGCAAAATTTTAGAGCCTAAGACAGACGTAACAGATGCCGAAATTAAAGAATTCTACGATGCTAACAAAGAATCGCTTGGCACTCCTGAACAAGTACAAGCTTCTCATATTTTAGTAGCTACTAAAGAAGAGGCTGATGCAATCGTTGCCCAATTGAAGCAAGGCGCTGATTTTGCTACACTTGCTAAAGAGAAGTCAACTGACCCAGGTTCAAAAGATAAGGGCGGCGATCTTGGTTACTTCCCTAAAGGCAAAATGGTTCCTGAGTTTGAAGAAGCTGCATGGGCACTTAAAATGAACGAAGTTAGCGGAGTTGTACAATCCGAACACGGCTTCCACATTATTAAGAAGACAGGCTTTAAAGAAGCTGTCGTCCCAACATTAGAAGAGAAAAAGGATTTCATCCGTACGCAGCTCGTTGCTCAAGAAGCGCAAGGTCTTTCCGAAGCTTGGATGACAGAAATTCGTTCAAAAGCGAAAATCACTAACAAGCTTGAGAAAAAAGAAGCTGCTCCTGCTGATGATGCAGCTGTACCAGCAGAATAATCGAATATTCGAGCTTATAGAGAGGCAGTATTCCTTTGGTCTAATGACCGCTGGGATACTGCTCTTTTGTAATAGCTTACTAACATGATGTTAGATTGGAGCTTTTCCATTCAAATGCATGAAAAACGAAATAAGCAGAGGTTTGATTGGACAAACTCCATTCTATTCGTTAATTGATGGTATAGCCTCTCGGGATTGAACGAGATAATAAGGTAATGAGGGAACCTCACTATTTAGTGAGGTTAATCTCATTAATAATCATCATGCAGAGTGCAATGTTCTGTATTGTGAGGTAAACCTCATTTCCCATGAGGATAGATTCATGGCCAGTGAGGTTTGCCTCACTAATTCGATAAACGAGAGATAGGTGTTTTAAAAATGCGAACCTAACCTCAGTATTATTGAGATTATCCTCATAATCCGACGAAACTCGTCCATCCATTATTATTTCCATGACTATGGACTCTCTCCACAGACAACGACAGCCGTTAACGCTTGTGCCGTTGATGGCTGATTTGCTGAAATATGTTATAATTTCTCTCAAATAAACTTCTACAATTATCGGAGGTAGTCAAGTGTCGAACTATGAAGTACGCAGTTATCATGATACGTATACCCTGTATGAACTAACGGAGAGCAGCACCTCCTCGCGCGTGCTCGTATGTCCGGAACGAGGCGGTATCGTTATTGGATGCCAGCTGCATGGATTAGAGCTGTTTTATTTGGATAAAGCGACCTTCGAGCATCCTACAGCGAATATTCGCGGCGGCAACCCGATATTATTCCCGATTAGCGGCCAACTTGAAAATTCCAGCTATGAATGGAAAGGTCAGACATACACGATGGCGAACCACGGTGTCGCGCGCACGGCGGTTTGGGATGTGGTCAGCAAGGAAACAGAAGGCGAAGCATCGATTACCATTCGTCTTCGCAGTAATGAACAAACACTGCAAGCCTACCCTTTTGCATTTGAGCTGCTGTTCACTTATGTCCTTCAGGATGGACAATTACATACACATCAGCAATACCGCAACTTAAGTGAGTCAGAGGCTATGCCGTTTTATGCGGGCTTCCACCCTTATTTTGCGATTGATTCAAGCAAACGTATAGCTTATGAATCAGACGCTACGCGCTATGTGGATTATAACGACAATGTAGAGAAGCCGTTTGACGGAGTGATTGACTTAGAGGGGCTTGTTGAGTCTGTCTGCTTGCTCGACGCGCGCAAGAGTGAAATTTCTTTTCCTGTAGTCCAAGACGCTCGTGTGCGTTTGACCTATGACGATATTTTCAAATATGTGGTGATCTGGTCGGTGCAGGATCGTCCATTCGTATGCGTAGAGCCTTGGATGGCCATGACTATGGAGCTTAATCGGCAAGAGGAGCTTGTGATGCTGGATGCAGGCGAGGAGCTTCACGCCAATTTCACGATTAGCTGCGAGCGATAAAAGACGAGATTTTTAGCTTATTTCTATCCTATAAACAAAGATGAGAAGATATGCTGTTCCTTAATAAACAAAGACGCCAAGCAACTATTTTAGCGGCAAGGCGTCTTTGCTTATGAATAAAGAATAATTGGATATGCTATTGCTAATCACACAGTGATATATGTTCTATCTATTATTTCTTGATAAGCTGAAAATCATCGTAATGAAAGCCCGGCGCAACGACACATGACACGAGCACAGGCTCGTCGCCAAGCAAAGTTGTCATTTGCCACTCATTAGCTGGTACCAGCGCCTGCGGTTGATGACCGGCAACAATATCTGGACCAACGATAATTTCTTGTCTATTGTTAGGATTTTCATCCGTTCCACCAAGTGTTAACATAATAGGACTTCCCGAATGCCACATCCATAGCTCGTCCGAATAAACCTTATGCCAATCTGAGAACTCACCAGGGTGAAGCATGAAATAGATAGATGAAGCCGCGAATCTTGGACCTGAATAAGGAGCTCCAAGCACCTCTTGCGGAATTTCGAATGATGCCTTCCAAATCTCTTTGTACCATCCACCCTCAACATGCGGCTTTAAACCAAGCGCCTGCACGAGCGGCGACAACTGCTGCTGTAAAACTACCATCCATTTCAACCTTCTCTCTTATGCGCATGTTGCAGGCTAACAATATACGACTAATTATGACAAAAATCAGGATTAACCACCAAACCAGCTTGTGAGCTTACGTCCGCTACCTGTACCTAAACCTGCATCGTTTAACTATTAAAGCGCTAGTTTCGTTTTTGGCCAAACACCATTTACTCATTTTATAATGCATGCTCATAGTCGTCAACAAATAGGGCAATTGTGCCGCTAAGCAAAAAACATGCTTTATTGATGATCGGATTTATCCTGGATCATCAATACAGCCTGCCCGATTATCTAGCGCCGAACTGTGCTTGATGCAATCGGCGAGCAAAGTGGCTTTGCAAGTACGATCTCCCACATGATCACTCTTCACCTCAGCCAAACTGTAGAACAACGAGCACCACTGAACTGATAAGCTCGAAAATCGAGCTTAAAGCCAGTAAACTAACCAAAAAATGACCTGTAAGCCTGATAATCAGTCTTACAAGTCAACTATTATGAATTATTCCAACAGATAAGCTGTTGTAAGATCAAAAAACGAGCTTACGGCCTGTAAACGAACCATAATCTAAGTTATAAGCTCGAAAATCGAGCTTACAGGATAATTACAATGGAGTATCCTGACGGACAAGCCACTGTAAGCACGAAATCGAGCCTAAGGCTTCAAAGCAGGATTTATTGCAGCCAATATCCCCTCCGATTGAATTTACAACGGAAGCATCTGCACCGCAGCCTGCTTACCGCTAAGCTGAATGCCTGACTGCTTCTTACCGTTTTCGGCTAAATCCTTCACCATTCGCTCCAGCAGCTCCTTCGCTTTCTGTCCCTCTTTGCCCTGGATACGTACAACGAGCTGAACAGCATTGCCTGAAGCAAGAAGCTTCACCGCTTGGCGTACCTTCGTATCGTAATCATGGTCTTCAATATGAGCAGTCAATCGCAGCTCCTTCACCTTGCTCGGCTGCTCCTTGACTCTAGCGCCGCGTTTCTCTTGATCCTGCTGCTGCTTCGCTTGACCTTTCCCGACCAGCTTGCAAGGTGGTGGACTACTCATAAGTGAGGTGCATACCAAATCAACCTTCAACTCGCGTGCCAGCTTTAGTGCCTCCTCGCGTGAAACAACGCCAAGACTCTCGCCTTTTAGACCCGTCAGCTGCACTTCTGAGGCGCGTATTTTTTCATTCATTACAATTATAGAGGCCATATCATTGTCTCGCTCCCTTACTTTCAATACGGAAAGAAGCCCGTCCCATCTGTTGAAATGCGCCTTTTCCTGCTTCTATTATACAATGTTATTAGACGCACTGCGCTGCCTGATTACACACCAACCACCGTTCCGCCATCCTTCCCAGCACGGGGAACATCAGCCTCCGCACGTTCCGCTCTGCGCAAATGCTTTTTACCCATCCAACGGAAGATCGATAGAGCACCGCGAGTATACTCATCCAAAATCATACACAAGTATATCCCGACCAAGCCCCAGCCGAGCCCAATGCCGATAAAATAGCCTAGCGCCGTTGCAATCAACCACAGCGAAAAAACGGATATCCACATGGTAAAGCGGGTATCTCCGACCGCATTAAGCGCATTGCCGAGCGCCATATTAATCATTTTGCCTGGCTGAAGCAGCAAATTGAGCCCCAGCAAAGAAACACCAAGCGTAATAATATCTGCATTCGTTGTGAACAACCCTAGAAGCTGCCTGCCAAATAAATAAATGAGAAACGCGTTGACCGTTACAACAGCGAGGCCAATCCACATAGCGCGAAAGGCTAAGCCATAAGCCTCCTTCACCCTGCCCGCTCCGAACATATGGGCAATTTGAATTTGCACAGCGAGTGCTACCGAATAACCAAGCAAGAAGCAGAACGATTCCAACGTGTTCATATACGTCCTCGCCGCGAGTTCATTCGGACCTAGAATGGCGATAAAGCTGAAAATAATCAACTGAGAAAAAACCCAGCATGACATGTTCACCCCAAGCGGCCATCCAATTCGCAAAATATCTCCAAACAGCCTCCGATGAAATGCTTTCAAATCTCTAAAGCCAATCGACCGTTCAAAAGAATAGAGAAACATAATAAACAGAACAATAGTAGCAAGCAGGCGGCATAGCACCGTCGAAATCGCGACGCCCATCAAGCCCCATTTCGGAAAACCGAAAGCTCCGAATATAAAGACATAGTTAAAAAATACGTGCACCACATTCATTCCTATCGCCGTATACATAGGCCCCTTCGTATTTCCTGTATTACGAATGACTGTACTCAGTGCCGACATAAGCGCAATAAACACCATGCCTCCGCCGACAATTGAAATATAGATTTTCGCCAGCGGAAGCAATCGTTCTGGCAATTGAAGGATAGACGCTATTTCTCCCGGCATAATAATGAGCACGACACTTAGAACCAAGCCGAGCACTGTACTCACACTAACTGCCATAATAGCAATCGTACGTGCATCCTCACCATTACGTGAGCCAATCTTCTGGGCTATTAATATACCGGCGCCGCTCGCTACAGTTATGAATAAAGTCGTTAAAGCCTGAAACAGCTGGTTGGAGAAGCCGACAACGGCTACGGCATCATCCGATATGCGGCTAACCATCAACGTATCTGCTGCCCCTAACAAAAATTGCAAAAACAACTCAATAAAAATAGGCCAAGCAAGCATCCACAGTGTAAATTTTCTCTCTGGTATAGCCATAATAACTCCTCCTGCTTCGGCACATTTCTATGTCCGAGTCCGATGACTGTTCTTGAATCGTCATTTCAAATTATAGATGCTATACTGTTTCATATGTATCACTATCGCAACCAAAACTATAACGATTCAAACTTCAACGTCGGAAGGAGAATTCTAATCAATGTCCATTATCCATCTGACGATTCCACCGCTTCCGCATTATATAATCGGAGGATATACCACAACACCTCCAGGCCACAAACATCCGAGCAGACGAAACATTGAGGTATTTGACCTGCTTGTCGTCACGAAAGGCTGCTTGTATATTGGAGAGGAAGATCAGCAATACGAGGTTAAAGCAAAACACATTCTTTTGCTGCGCCCGGATGCCTACCATTATGCAACGCTCGTTTGCCAGGAGCAGACCAGCTATTACTGGATTCATTTTCAGACGACAGGGGCGTGGAACGTGTCTCTTCAATCAGTGGCAGCACCGTTAATAAACGGGCCAGAAGATAGAGCGGTTAAACCTAATATTTACACAACACAAACCTTCATAAAGCAGCTGCCGCAATTCACTAAGCTGCTGCAGCCATCAAAGATGGAAAGCCTTCTCCGCCAGCTCATTCAGTTAAATAAGAATGATCATATGCCAAGCGTTAAATGGAAACAGCAGCTTATTTTTCAAGAGGTAATTGAGCACTTATCCGCATCCATGGAGGTACAGGGTCCTTCACCTTCTGCATTATGCGCGGAGCAAGCGGCCTCGTACTTACGTGAGCATTACAAAGAAGATGTTACAGCGCAAGCGCTTGGTGAGAGTATTAACTTTCATCCTGTCTATATT
This sequence comes from Paenibacillus sp. J31R122, assembly GCF_056269185.1. Taxonomy (NCBI): domain Bacteria; kingdom Bacillati; phylum Bacillota; class Bacilli; order Caryophanales; family Paenibacillaceae; genus Paenibacillus; species Paenibacillus sp. J31R122. Next base: position 43,667 of record NZ_JBWDNM010000021.1, on the reverse strand, counting down.
GCGAGATGTATGCAAAAGGAATTCGGCTGTGCACCCTTCGACTACCTGATGCGCTTTCGTATTGAACAAGCTAAGCTCCTGCTGCTGCAAACCGATCTCGCCATAGCCCGCATCGCCGAGGAGGTTGGCTTCAATCATGCGGCTTACTTCACGTCCTGCTTTGACAAGTATGAAGGCATCTCTCCACGTAAATACCGGCAGCGATTTTCGCATGGGTAGATTTGAACACGCCTTGCTACAAATTTTTCATTGCATTACCGTTCTTGATTTAGTTGGTTTTGTTCGAACAAAAAAATGCCGTCCCCTTATGCGCTCTAGCGCATTCGTAAGACGGCATGATATTCATTCATGCAACTCCTCTCAGATGACATAATTCTGATTATATTGCATCATCTAATTAACAGTTATTGCTACCCCGCTTCTTTTTCCTAAAAATCCAAGCTACGCCTAGGAGAATTAAACAAGCCAATACGCCCGCACATGCCCCTGTAAAATCTAGTAAAACATCGGTCCCATTTCCTGTACGTTCATTACTCCTAAGCTGATTGAGCTCATCTAACCCTGGGACTGCAAACGAAATAACAAGTGTTACCACAATAGCTCTGAATAGCTTTCGTGGATTAAACGACCGAAGAAACATAAATAAAATAGAAGCAAAGGTTGCGTACACAAATAAATGCGCACCCTTACGAAATACAAATTCAATAAAGTTGAACGGGCTATAATGCGAATTCACTGCACTGTTGCGATACTTAATCGTCATGTCTGGAAGCCAATGGACAAGCTGTGCATGAGTGAAGTATTTATGTAATAGCGGTTGAATACTTTGCTGCTCATAGGACTGAGAAGAAAATATAAATAGCAACGTTAACCATCCGAGCAGCAATAATCCCCATACTATTGTTGATACCCTAATTCCAGATTTATTCACTTTCATTTACACCTCCAACGAGAACAACACCTCTCTATCATACTTGAAAAGTGCGACGAAATAAAATCTAGTTAGTTTACCACTACGTCATCCGTAACTAACGACTAACACAAAAAAATCCCCAACTACAAATGTCAGGGATAATAATTGTTAAATTTAGGATTTACCTCAAAATCAGTTCTTGATTTCATGTAATTGTATGCAAACGAGCATCCCTAATTCTATAGGGCTCATTCGTCCACGGTCGATTGGTGATTAGAATGGAAATTGTCCAATCAAACAACTCTTTTTTTCGTTTTCCTTGTATTTGAATGGAAAAGATCCAATCTAAATCGACGCTAGCGACCATTTGAGTACCTTACGGACAATTAGCATGGATGAAATACAGTGTAATTCAAATAAATGGTTTTAAATGTGGTGTTGATTGGATGTTTTACAGTCAAAGCTAGAGCTACCTCTATCCATCAAGCACGAAATAAAACGATGTAGTTTTTTCAAAGCACAAAAAAACAGTCATTTCTAGCCTTTCGAAAAAAAGGATAGAAGTTGACGGATTTTACCTATGGTTGGAGTTGATTTAGTTGTGAGGGGGGGGCTTCCAAATGGCTTGTCTTCCAATACACATTGTGCATTTTTGAGAAAATAAGTTTCCCAGTTCTCCCCCATACGCTCATTTATGCGATCATAAGCTTCACGCAAACGAAAGCCTCTGCGCTCAATATGATGGGCATCTGATGATACGATATGAATGAGACCGTCTCTGCAAAGTGACCAAGCAGTTTGCTCAATACGTTTGCCAAAGCTTCCTACTAACGAATGTGTCGTAACCTGTGCGAATGCGCCTGCTTCGATTAACTCAGCAAGTCTTTCCGGGTGCTGCACAACTTCGGCATTACGTTCGGGGTGAGCAATAATAGGTTTGAGATTCAATATGGAAAGTTCGTGGATTAAATCAAGCATAGCCTTCGGTATACGAGAGGATGGCATCTCTATCAATATATAACTAGAACCGGCTAAAGGAAGTAATTCCTTTCTATACCATGCTTCCAGCAAATCGTCATGCACCCGAATCTCTTGTCCGGTCACTATAGTAATAGGCACACCTGCCGCAACCAACTGTTCGTTTATTCGACAGGCGTGCTCCACTACCTTGTCTGCTTCGTTAATATAGGTTCCATTGGCGTGGTGCGGTGTAGCAATGATGGTTGTGATTCCCTCCGATACAGCTGTCCGAGCCATATTCAAAGTATCATCCCATTTTGCCGACCCATCATCCAATCCGGGTAGTATATGTGTATGGATATCTATCATGCTGATCTTCACTTCCTAGTAAAATATATTAAGAACCGTCTAGTAGACTGCTCCATAACATTTTACCATATGGAAGTGAAACTATCAGCGTATTACGTTATATTTCGACAGCTTGCTTTTCGACTATTTTATTAGTCCTAAAGTAGCTGCTTTCGGAGATCTTGCGCGGATTTTGGTGAAAGGTAGGCAAAAGGTATGTCGAACACCGTCTTTGCGCCTACCTGTCCTTCATGAGCAAGCTTATAAGCCGCTCTTGCATAGGCCACAAGTACACTTGCTGTAAATTCTGGATTGCTGTCCAGCTTCAGGCCAAACTCAATAATTTGAGTACTGTTCTGACCCGTCTTACCGCTGCGCAGCACCATACCGCCATGCGGCATAGTTGAATGATTAGCCTTCAACTCAGCTTCATCGATAAAATGAACCGTTGTATCGTAGTCGGCAAAATAGTTCGGCATCGTACGGATTTCCTCCGCAATCGCCTCCTGATTCGCGCCTTCCTCAGCTACAATGTAACACTCGCGAAGATGCTTCTCTCTGGTCGAAAGCTCTGGGTTTTCACCGCTGCGAACTCTCTCTACCGCAGTATCGTTAGGAATCGTGTATTGCACACCATTCTTCACACCGTTCACACGGCGGATAGCATCGGAGTGACCTTGGCTTACGCCTTTGCCCCAGAACGTATATTCATTGCCCTCCGGCAATATCGATTCTGCCAGCAAGCGATTTAAAGAAAATAAACCCGGGTCCCAGCCAGTTGAGATCACGCTGATTTTACCATTAGCTCTTGCAACGGCATCAACCGCATCAAAAAACGCTGGAATCTTCGCGTGTGTATCGAAGCTGTCAACCGTATTGAACAAGCGCGCAAAAGCAGGCACTTGCTCAGGAAGATCAGTAGCAGAACCGCCGCATAATACCATAACGTCAATCTCTCCAACGAACCGTTCTGCTTCTTCAATTGAGTAAGCTTTTGTTTCAGAAGGAATCGAAGCTGGATCTCTCCGTGTGAAGATCGCATCCAGTCTAAGGTCAGGGTTTTGTTTAATGGCAAGCTCTACGCCTCTTCCCAAATTCCCGTAACCAACGATACCAATTCGTATCAGCTGCGTCATTTTGTTGCACCTCTTCTGTTGTTATAAGTGCGAAACTTATAAATTCTTATAATTTAAATCCAGCCTCTTGCTTCCATAGCAGCCGCGATGCGCTTAATTGAGATCATGTAAGCAGCTGTACGAAGATCTGTACCGTATTCTTTCGCAAGGTCACGAACGGCTACATAGGATTTAATCATGTTCACTTCAAGCTTCTCTAGAACTTCTGCTTCGCTCCAGTAGTAGTGCTGAAGGTTTTGAACCCACTCGAAATAAGAAACAGTAACGCCGCCAGCATTTGCAAGAACATCCGGAATAACAGTAATACCTTTGCTGTGTAGAACGCGATCCGCTTCTGGAGTTGTTGGACCATTTGCAGCTTCAGCAATAATTTTCGCGTGAATACGATCAGCATTCACAGCTGTAATTACATTCTCAAGAGCTGCTGGTACAAGAATATCAACTTCAAGCTCAAGCAAAGCTTCATTAGTTATAATTTCACAATCGCCATACTCGCGGATAGAAGTTGTGTCTTTCAATACGCTCACTTGCTCGATATCAAGACCGTTTGCGTTGTAAATAGCTCCTCTAGAGTCACTCACCGCAACCACTTTGCAGCCTGCTTCGCTAAGTAGACGAGCAGCGATTCTGCCTGCATTACCAAAGCCTTGAACAGCTACAGTTGCATTGGCTACTGGAAGGTTAGCATCTTCAAGCGCGGCCAAAATTGTATAAACGCAGCCTTGTGCTGTCGCTTCATTACGTCCTTGCGAGCCACCGATGATAAGCGGTTTGCCTGTGATTACTCCTGGGGAATATCTTCCGCTTAAACGGCTATAAGTATCCATCATCCAACCCATGATTTGCGGAGTTGTGTAAACATCCGGTGCTGGAATGTCTTTATCAGGACCAACAAAATCAGAGATCGACTCGAAAAATGCGCGGCTGATGCGTTCTAGCTCGCCCTTGCTGAAATCATGAGGATCACAAATAACGCCGCCTTTACCGCCGCCATATGGCAAGCCAACAACACCACACTTAAAGCTCATCCACATGGAAAGTGCTTTAACTTCATCGATCGTTACGTCAGGATGAAAACGAATGCCGCCTTTAGTCGGCCCAATCGCATCATTATGCTGAGCACGGAAGCCCTCAAACACACGAATAGAACCGTCATCCATACGAACAGAAAAGCTTACAGACAATACACGCTTAGGGTGTTTCAATATAGCGGTAACATGCTCTGGCAAATTCAATAGAGCTGCTGCTGTATCGATTTGTTGTTGAGCGATTTCGTACGGATTTAATGTTTCTTGGACTGTACTGACTGTCATTCCCGATCATTCCTTCATTATTGGATTTGACTCTTTTCTAAAGCCACTTTCTCAATTTTAACTGTTCCATTCTTATTTTAAAAGAATTTTTTTGGTTTTTTAGTGCAAATGTTTCATTTCTTTGTCCATTGTCAAATAACATTTCACGTCATGGTATCTAAACTTACACAAAAAACAAGAAACAACCCTTCAATTTACAATAATAAACAATTAATAAATTCAAAACGAACAAAAAGCTGACACACAATAGATAATCTATTGTGAAGTCAGCTTTTTAAAATTGAATAAAATATGGGTTTTTAGTATTCGAATGGTTAAATCTTCTTGCGTTCGATGGTGATCCAGACTAGCCCTGCCGCCATACATGCAGCTCCACCTATTTGCAGCAGCGCGATTTTCTCATCGAACATAAAGTATCCTGCAACGACAGCAGCCGCCGGGACTGCGTAGCGGAAGAAATTAGATCTCGTCGCTCCCACCTTAAACATGCAAGCATTCCATAAAACAAATGCTAAGACGGTACAGATAAGTACGTTATAAGCGATGGAGAGGTAATGACTTGCGCCAAGCGCTAACCAATCGGTTTGTCCCCAGGCTCCAAATGTCAGTGGCACCATAAACAATGATCCGAATGCTATCGTCCAAGTGCTCACTCGCAATGCGGAATATTGCTTCATCAACGACATGGAGGCCAGATTGAACAACGGACCAACGATGCTGATGCCGAACGCCATAGCGTTGCCCAGCATATTTTCGGAGGTAAGCGTAAAGCCCTCTCCACCGCCTAAAATAACTAGGCTAACACCTACTAGTGAAATGGCTCCGCCAACAATTAGTCTCATCGTGATGGACTCTCGGGTAAAAAATGGAGCGAACAACGCCGCAAAGATCGGCCATGGCGCTACATTGAGCAGCGACGCATTCGCGAGTGTCGTATATTTAATCGAATACATGACGGTTATTTCGAGCACTGTAATGCCAATGAGGCCAATTAAAGCAAGTCTCGGAACGATGCGCCATGGAATGCCAACGCTTCCCTCGGTAAGCTTCAAAATAATAAAAAAGAACGGAACAGCCAGTCCAAAACGTAAAAACGAAAACACAATCGGATTAAACGAGTCCATTGCGAGACGCGATATAGCAAAATTTGCACCCCACACAACGGCTATAAGCACCAAGCCGCCGTAATTCAACCACTTGTTATTCATTTCAAACTTCCCCATTTGCGCTAGTTTGTCTATTCCTGTAATTCCACATCCATCATAGCACGCGCAAGTGGGGATGCAACCGCTTTTATTGGCTATTTTTTATGCATTTTAAACTCTAGAAACAATTCGTTATAGTGGGCCAGCATTCTTTTGCCAAGATTATCGTAAACCTCAAGCCTTCCCGTTATCTCTTCATTGGGGTAAAAGCGCTCATCGCTGGAAATTTCCTCGGGCAGCAATTCCAGTGCCGATGTGTTCGGAGTTGAGTAGCCGACGTATTCCGCATTCTGAGCGGCAACCTCAGGATTAAGCATGAAGTTAATAAACTGGTGGGCTCCTTCTATATTTTCGGCTGTCTTCGGTATGACCATATTATCGAACCACAGATTAGAGCCTTCTGACGGCACAACGTAGTCGAGCTTCTCATTTTCATCCATAATTTCAGAAGCGTCGCCTGACCATACAAGGCCAACAGCCGCCTCCTCATTCGCAAGCAGCATCTTAATCTCATCGCCCACGATCGCTTTGACGTTAGGTGTCAGCTTGGACAGCTTCGTCTTTGCTTCCTGTAAATGCGCTTCCTCTGTATCATTAAGAGAGTAGCCTAAGCTATTCAGCCCCATGCCCATAACCTCACGCGCACCGTCCAGCAGCAAAATTTGATTGTGGAGGCTTTCATCCCATAGGTCATCCCAGCTGGAAAACGTCAGATCGCCCACAAGCTCTGGATTAAACACGATACCGACCGTTCCCCAAAAGTAAGGGATGGAATATGCATTATCCGGATCAAAGGACAGATTCATGAAACGTGGATCGATATATTTTAAATTTGGAATTTTTGAATGATCGAGCTCGAGCAGCAAATTGTCCTCTTTCATTTTACTAATCGCATATTCGGAAGGGATGCTTACATCGAACGTTGTCCCTCCTTGCTCAATCTTGGTCATCATCGCCTCGTTGGAATCGAAGGTCTGATAAATGACTTTAATGCCCGTCTCCTCCTCAAACTGCTTAAGCAGCTCCGGATCTACGTAATCGCCCCAATTGTAAATGGTAAGTGTATTGTTGCCGCTGTAGCCTTCGCTTTCATTCAAATAGTTAATCAAATAAATGAGCCCGAATGAAACGACAAACACAACTACGAACAGGCGCACAAGCTGCTTCATCGGTGCCCCTCCTTCAAGGTCTGCTTGCTGTTGCGGCGGTTAATGAAGTAGTAGCCCACGACAAGCATTATCGTAAATAAGAAAATGAGCGTCGACAGCGCGTTGATGGATAAGGATACGCCTTGGCGCGCCCTGGAATAAATCTCGACTGATAATGTAGAGAAGCCGTTTCCAGTAACGAAGAAGGTAACCGCAAAATCATCAAGCGAATACGTCAGCGCCATGAAGAAGCCTGCGAATATGCCAGGTTTAATAAACGGAAGCATAACCTTTGTCAGCACATCCCATGAGCTTGCTCCCAAATCGCGCGCGGCGTCGAGCAATGTTGGGCTCATTTCCTGCAGCTTCGGCAGCACCATAATAACAACGATAGGCACGCTGAACGCAATATGCGACAGAAGCACCGATACGAAGCCAAGCTTAATGCCGATAATAGTAAACAAGATTAAGAACGAAGCGCCGATAATGACATCCGGACTTACTATTAGCACATTATTCAGCGTTAGCAGCGTTTGCTTCGGCCGATTGCTGCGAATGTGATGGATCGCGATTGCGCCTATGACACCCAATATGGTTGAGATGGATGATGACAGCAATGCAATAACAAAAGTATTAAGCACAATAATGAGCAACCTAGTATCCTCGAATACTTCCTTGTAATAGTCTAGGGTGAAACTTTCAAAGCTTCGCATTGAGCCGCCGCTATTAAACGAGTAGAACATTAAATAGAAAATAGGCGCGTACAAAATCGCAAACACAACAATCAGGTAGATGTTGGACCATTTATTTTTTCCGGGCATCTATTAGACCTCGCTTTCGATTACCTGTCAACAGCATCATGATGGCCATCGCGATAATAAGGAATACAGCAATCGTCGCCCCCATGCCCCAGTCCTGCGTTACTAGAAAATGCTGCTCAATTGCCGTTCCGAGAGTAATCACTCGATTGCCCGCAATAAGCCGCGTAATCATAAATAGCGACAACGCTGGAATAAACACGGCCATACAACCGGATTTCACACCGCTAAGCGTCAGAGGAAAAATAACACGGCGGAATGTAGTCATTGCCGATGCCCCTAGATCTCTCGCAGCATAAATAAGCGTAGGATTCATCTCTTCAAGCGCGTTGAAGATCGGCAAAACCATAAACGGGATAAAGATGTATACTGATACAAATACAAAGCTGAAATCCGTGAAGAGGATCTGTTTCGTGCCAATACCAACTAGCTCCAGAAAAGAGTTTGCAAAGCCGTATGTACCGAACAGGCCGATAAAGGCGTAAGCTTTTAACAACAAATTGATCCAGCTTGGCAAAATAATGAGCAGCAGCCACAGCTGCTTATGCTTCGTTCTTGTCAGCAAATAAGCAGTCGGATAAGCGACAAGCAAGGAAATACTCGTAATGAGAAAGGCGTACCAGAAAGAGCTAAGCGTCATTCGCAAATAAACAGGCGTAAAAAACTTCGCGTAGTTGTCAAACGTGAACTGGCCTTCTACATCGAAGAATGAATAATATAAAATAAGCACAATTGGCGCTACGACAAATAGTACAATCCACGCCATATAAGGGATGAGATAAAAGCCGCGTGATTTATTCGTCATCGGCGACCTCACTGTAAGCTTCCAGACGTTTATCAAATTCCTCTTCCGTCTCTCCAAGCCTCATAACATGTATCGCCTCAGGATCAAAATGCAGCCCGATTTTCTCGCCAACCGTCGCTTTGCGCGTTGAGTGAACAAGCCACTCATTCCCCGCTTCATCCAAGCAGCAAATCTCGTAATGCACTCCGCGGAACAGCTGCGAATCGACATTAACCTGCAGCTTCCCTTGTTCTAATGAAGTAATTTCCAAATCCTCTGGTCTGATGACAATTTCAATCGGCTCGTTCGGGTTTAAACCCTGATCGACGCATTCAAAGGAATGTCCAGCAAATTCCACCACAAAGTCGCGAGCCATACGGCCCGGCACAATGTTGGACTCTCCGATAAAATCAGCGACAAAGCGGTTAATCGGCTCATCGTATATGTCGTTTGGCGTTCCGCTCTGTTGAATCTTTCCTTCATTAATGACAAAAATCTCATCCGACATTGCTAGTGCTTCCTCTTGATCATGTGTGACAAAGATGAATGTAATGCCCAGTCGGCGCTGCAGCTCGCGCAGCTCATATTGCATTTCAGTACGCAGCTTAAGATCTAGTGCAGATAAAGGCTCATCCAGCAAAATAATTTCCGGCTCGTTAACGATCGCGCGAGCGATTGCAACGCGTTGGCGCTGGCCGCCGGACATCTCGGTAATTTCCCGCGATTCGTAGCCATTCAAGTTGACGAAGCGCAGCGCTTCCTTTACTTTGGCTGTGACATCAGCGCTTTTCAGCTTTTTGATGCGCAGTCCGAAGGCGACATTTTCAAATACATTTAGGTGCGGGAACAGCGCGTAATCCTGGAATACAGTGTTCACTTGACGCTCGTTCGCCGGCACACGGTTTATTATTTTTCCATTAAAATAAATTTGGCCCTCCGATGGTTCGATAAAGCCGGCAATCAATCTAAGAATCGTCGTTTTTCCGCAGCCAGACGGGCCAAGCAATGTATAAAATTTTCCGCGTTCGATAGTAAAGCTAACATCTTTCAAAATGGCTGAATCGTTATGGTCATATCGCTTGGTCACATGCTCGAAGCGAATAATCGTTTGATCGGACATATCATATTCCCCTTTACTGTTTAGAAGAAACAATAGTGATTATACAGCATCTCCGAAAAACGGCAAGAGTAAGCATGAATAGAATGTATAGATAGAGCCTATTAGGGCTTAATTCGCATAATTTTTCGATAAACTGGTACTAACTGCTGGGTAGTACTAGCTTTTATTCCTGCGCTAAGCAAAGAGAAGCCTTCTCTTTCTAGGCTTCTCAAGTTTACTAATATCATACGGGAAAAGGGCTAACCCTCGTCTATATTGGATAAACAGCTAACTGTCACATTCCATAGCTTTCGGTAGTTCGACCCGTCTGCATGAAGCTTCTGACTGTTGGTAACCAACACCCCGACAAACTGGATCTCTGGATCCAACACCAGCATACATCCACTGAATCCAGGGTGGCCCATTGCCGATGATGAAAAAAGGTCTCCGAAGCATCCATAGTTGTCATGCCAACCCTTAACCCATAATGCCGGCGTCTTATTGAAACGGTTATTCGTCACTTCTCTTTTCATCAGCTTTGCAGCCGCTTTGGAGAATACTTGTCTTCCCTCAAACCGTCCGTCCTCAAGCAGCATCACCCCGAATCTAAGCAAATCGGAAGCTGTAGAATACAAGCCGCTATCTCCCGTGGTAGCCAACCCTTCTAATTCTTTAACGGGGCCGTTATTGCCGCCATCGTATGGCAAAGTAGATGTTCCTGGCGCTGAGCTGCTTGTTTGAAAAGTGGTATCGAGCATTCCCATGGGTTCGAATAAATAACGTGTTCCCAGACTATCTAAGCACATACCACTCGCCTTCTCCATAATATCCATCAGGATCGTATACCCTTGCGTATAGTAGCCAGCGTTTCGATCTGCAACCTCGGTAATCGGATGATTATAAATCTGTTTTTTATACGATTCGATTTTTTCAGGAGTAGGCCAAGGGGGACCATTCAGCGACGATTCATATCCAGCTGTATGCAGCATCAATTGAAGGATAGTATGCGGATATCTATAGGTGGGGATATATTTTGTTACCGGATCATCCAGCGAAATGATGCCCTTCTCAACCAATTTGACAGCAAGAGAAGCCGTTATCACTTTAGTGACAGAGCCGACGTTAAATGAAGTATCCTTCTGTATAACTATTTCTGAACCGTTAGAAGTAAGTACGGATCCACTGTACGTTTCATAAGTATTTCCGTTACTTGAAAGAGCGAGGGAATAACAATTAGTCACCTTCTCATGAATTAATTGATCAAGATATCGGACAATCTCATTCGGACAATGTATCATAGTAAACCCACCCCACCTTATCCATTATTTAACGGTTCTGTAGCCCATGATAGCATAGTAAAAAGAGTCAAAAGTAGGTTGCTATCCTGCGAAATGGTGAATAATCTGCATGGCGGCTTCATTGTGTTTAGCGGTTATGATTTTGCGAAGCGCAACCACGGAATGGACAGTGATCGCGACATCGAATCAGCCCATCACTGATTTTGTCTCTATTATGTACTCTTTTGGATGCGCTGTCATTAAAAATGTGAATGAAGTATTCTGTTTCCAAGTGCGCTTTCATTTATAGTATTTGACTGTATTTTATACAACCAACTCCACTTCAAAAACGTTGTATTTGTCCAAGACTGTATTTCATACAAGCTAATCGCCTGTTACGTTGATAAAGAGCTTCAAACAACCTATTTGATTGTATCTTTTCCATTCAAACACATTGAAACATGGGAATATAAGCTGTTTGAATGTACGATATCCATTCTACACGCCCATCTATCCCACTTACATGCGTTGAAATACGCACACGAAAGCACGATTCAATCAGAAATCACCAAAGCGGGGTGTTATAAAGAAGGATCAAAGACAAAATCGTATTCGATAAGCATCAAATCAACAGAGCTTAGCGAACTAAAATATAGACGCGGTATGATGTGGCATCTTCCTCGGATTCTGACTGGCATGCATATGCAAGGGGCAATGGCCATATTCGCTGTTAATCTCAAAAGAACATTGACACTTATGAAGCAAAAGAGATAGAGAAGAAGAAAAATAGGCTGCTTTCCATTCAGAATAGAATGAAAAACAGCCTATTTTAATATAAATTCGTTTCACAAGATTAATACACGGGTTTTTCAGTAGACTCCAAATTGGTCGGTTTTTGTTTATTACTTATTAAGATAGGGCGTGTTGAGCTGCCGTATCCATATTGTCGTTCTTTGTTTTGCGATGATTTACCGTAAAATAAGCGAGTGTTAATACTGCGAATCCTAACGTAAATCCGGCTAACACTCCAGCGTCTTTCCACATGGAGCTGAAATCGCCGCTGGATATGACACTTTTGAGACCAGAAACCGAGTAGGTCATCGGCAACCACGGTGTCACTTTTTGAATCCAGTTTGGTATAAGCTCCAATGGGAACGTACCAGCTGAACTTGTCAGTTGGAAAATTAAAATGACAATAGCGACAAATCTTCCTGGTGTACCAAGCGTCACTACGAGGAACTGAACGAGCATCATAAAGGTTACGCTCGTCAGTATAGAGTACAACAAGAACAGCGATATACTCTGGACTTCAAGGCCAAGTATGAATATCAGAGCCGCATCTGCGATAAGCGCCTGAATCGCACCAATCAATATGAGTGTCAATGCTTTGCTCCAGAACCAACTCCATCCGTTTGCCGGTCGAATCGCAGGCTCGCGTACCGAATAAACAATCGTAATAAGCAATGCTCCTACATATAAGCCAAGTGATAGGAAATAAGGAGCAAAGCCTGTTCCATAGTTAGGAACCTCGTTGAACTTCTCAACACCGAGCTTAATCGGATCAGCGAACATGTCAACCATGCCATCTGTCAGCTCAAGTCCTTCTGTTTTGTCCGTTGCTTCACCTAGTTTGCCGGACAGCTCATGTGTACCGTCATCCAGCTTAAGCAACCCCGTAGCTACCTGAGCAGCACCGTCTTCCAATTGCGTTGTACCGTCTACGAAAGGAATCACATTTGCAGATAACTGACTGAGACCCGTAGTGAGCTCAGAAGCACCGCTATTCAACTGTGACGCCCCCGCTGCCAACTTAGCTCCTCCCGCACTTGCCTCTGTCAGCTTAGAGCCAAACTGTGTCATACCATTCGTCAGTTGATCAGCACCTGTAATCAATTGCTTGCCGCCAGCTTCAAGCTTCTTACCGCCAGCTGCCGCTTCTTGCAGCTTCGTATCAAAAGTACCAAGCCCTGTCTTGATTTGAGTAAGGCCATCATTCAGCTTATTTGCGCCGCTGCTTAGCTCTGACTGACTTGCAGAAGCCTTCGTCAATCCTGCCGAAAGCTCTTTACTTGCAGCTAGCAAGGAACGGAAGCTCTCATCCTTTGCCAGCTCCGAATCCGCTTGTGCCAGCTGCTCTAGTCCGCTGGCCAGCTTAGCTGCTCCTGCTTTTAAATCTTCCGTTCCTTTCGCAGAAGCACTAAGGCCTCCTGCGAGCTGACCTGACGCTTGCTGAGCACTAGTAGTGCTCTCGCTCAACTGCTTGCTTGCACCAGATAGCTGTGACAAGCCATTACTTAAATCAACTGCCCCGGCACCTAACGCACCAGCGCCATCACCAAGCGATGCTGCCCCTGTGTTAAGCTGCTTTTGTGCAGCTTCCAGCCCGGAAAGTCCGCTTGCCAAGCTAGCCGCGCCTTTGTTTAGATCCGTACTGCCGAGCTGTAATTTCTGTCCGCCCGCATCAAGCTTGGCAACACCCTCTTGCAGCGTCAATGAACCACTAACAAGCTTACTAAGGTTTTGCTGGATTAACACTGCGCCATCCTTAGCTTTTGCCGTGCCATCCGCAATTTCGCCAGCACCGTCGCTCGCTTCACCAATACCATCAACCAGCTGCTCCATTTGCTCAAACACGGTACGTGTATAAGCAGCCGTCACCTCTTTGTTCAACATAGACTTCATCGTTTCAATCGCCGAGCCGCCGATTTGAGACGCTAGAAAGTTATAGCTTTCATTAGGTAAGTAGGTTAACTCTGCCGGTATCGGATTTTTCGACGTCAATGTAGTTGTTTTTTCCGTAAAATCTGCTGGAATTTCAATAGCCATATAATAGCTGTTATCCTCAAGCCCAGCCATCGCCTCTTCTTTAGTTACGAAATCCCAATTAAATGTCGGATTTTTCTTTAGCTCTTCCTCAAAATCTTTACCGACATGCATGGCCTCGCCATTAAACTCTGAACCAGCGTCCGAATTAACGATCGCAACCGGTAAATCATTCAAGCGACTGTAAGGATCCCAGAAAGCTCCGAGGAACATCGCCGAATACATAACCGGAATCGTCAGTACTGCTAAGACTGGAATAAGCACCTTCTTATTGCGTGCGATTGCCGCTAGTTCCCTTCCAAATTGCTGTAATCCTTTCAGCTTCAAACTATCCACTCTCCCATTATACTAGTTGACCGTATTTGTCATTCAGTCATTTTGTTGTGTAAAAAAAGGCATCCGACCTATTCCGGAGCCAGTCCTTCCTGCAAATAAAATCGCAGCTGCTCAGTAACCTCCCGCATCTTCAGCGGTTCATGCGTCTTCTTCCAATCGACCGTAAGCGCCATATAGAGCTTCAACATAATAAATGCGGTCAGTTCGGGATTACAGCTCTTAATCTCGCCTTTATCAACTGCAAGCTGCACTTCATGCTGAATGTAGCCTATGACCGCCTTCTCCAGCTGCTCAATAGCTTCAACCGCCATCGGTGTGCCAATTTCTCGCACCTCATGCGCCAGTTGAACCGCCAGCTCATGCTCCTCACGAAAAACAAGCAGCTGCTCCAGAGCGACATTCAAATTATCGAAAAATAGCCGATTCGGATCAACAGCCTTCTCCGCAACTCGCTTCATCTCTTGGATAAGTCGATTCATAATTTCCTGAAACAACTCTTCCTTATTAGCAAAAAAAGTATAGATTGTCCCTTTGCCGACATTCGCTATCCGTGCAACCTGATCCATCGTCGTCGCTTTGTAGCCAAACAACGCAAATGACTTTCCCGCCGCATCAACAATTTGCTGCCGCCGATCTGCTGCCATCCTATCACTCCTAAGCGTATATTGCTGACGCCGTCTATGATTACTCCCCAGAAACTGACCAAAAAACCAAATCAGTCAGTTTGACAAAAGTAATCATAACATGGCTTTTATAGGATTGCAATAACAAGATAAAACTAACCGCGTCATCCCATAGCATTCCGATATGACTTTCATTAGCAATATAAGATATAATACTTATACTAACCAAGCGTAAACGGCTGTCGCCTTCTTCTTCGGCAAAAGCATTCGTTTCGCGAAGATATATAAGCACATTTATAAGTGAAAACTTATAAACTCTTATATACTAAATAATCCTGCTCAGCAGACAAAGGAGTGCTTTCGTAAATGTCTTACAAAGAAATTACAACTGCAGAAGAATGGAACAGCGTCTTTGAAAACTCTGACTCCCGCCCGCTCGTTGTCTTTAAGCACAGCACGACCTGCCCCGTGAGTGCGAATGCTTATAAAGAGTTTAATGACTACTTGGAGAGCAAGCCTAATGAGGGTGTCGATTATGTTCTTGTTAAAGTAATCGAATCACGTCCTGTATCGAATCAAATTGCTGAGGATACTTCCGTAAAGCATGAATCCCCACAAATTCTTTATATCGATAAGAAAAAGAAGGTTTGGACAGCATCGCATTGGTCAGTTACAAAGGCGCATATTGCTGCCGTTCTCGACTAGCCTTTATTATAAAGCTCCCGAGCATTCGCGCACTTGGCGCGAAGGTTCGGGAGCTTTTTTTTATTGAGATAATCCGATGTCCCCTGCCAGCCTGTTCTTTATAGAACTATCAGCAAACTCGACCTCTATCAATGAGGAGGCAGCTATCTGGCTCGATCCGCAATATACACATATGGCATCTATGGCATCACAATGAGACTGCGTGAAGGAACGTTGGCTCGCAATAAAGAGGTGGTTGAACAGTTTTCAAACCAATTATTCGGCTATAACTCTATTGCGTTCCGTGAGCTATTCAATGACATCTGCATGAAAGTCGAAGAAAACAAGAAAGTAGCATCTCAGCAGCAGCTTATCGGCAACGATAACGTTAATATCCAAATCGACACAGCCTCCAAAACTATCATCTTTTCCATAGCTTCTAAAAAATAGCAATTCCTGAGGAGTAGATCCACTCCTCATCCTGCCCCTATCATTTCCTCCCCTCTTTATCTAGAGGGAGAAGTCGATTTATAGGCTAAAAAGCTGTAAGCTTGATTTTCAAGCTTACAGCTTCTTTTTTGGTTAATTTTCGTGCTGTAAGCTCGAATTTCAGGCTTATAGCTTGTCAAAAGCTAGAATCATCTCTAGAATCGGGGCTGTAAGCTCGATTTTCGAGCTTATGACTCTCATTCGGGTTAGTTTTTGTTCTGTAAGCTCGATTTTCGAGCTTAACGTTTGTTGGTTAATGTTAGGTGAGGCGGACATACTTAGATATAGAAGAGACTCATCAGCATAGATCAACTTAATCAAGCTATGAGCCTCCTTATTTTTAACACTTTGTTACAATGAAATCAGTACCCGGCAAGCTTAAACGGGAGATTTGCATCCTATTTTTATTCGTTATGATGATTGGCTTAACCGGTTTGTGTTCACTATATAAGCTTTAGTTTGTTTCTTCATTTGAACCGTGCTGCTTTGATTTTTTCTAAGCGTTTCGGTAAGCTCCATAAACCAGGCTTCATCTCTGGTTGCGAGAGCCATATCAATTAGGTTTTGCATGAGCTGGGAATCTTCTACCGAAATGACCGGTACACTTTTAAGCCAATGCTCACGCACAGCTACCGTTTTACCCACGATGTCATCGTTATCCGATTTCACAACATATACGCTTATGATTTTGTCTAAAACATCAATCGTTTCAATAAACCCGTATACTAACTCGCCATTCTGCGCCTTGCCTTGAACCCAGTCACTTATTTTAAAGTCCATTCTCCTGCACCACCTATCTTCAAAAGTAAGTACATCCTTATAACTGTAATCAATTTCTATACATTTGAAACAAAGTTCTCTTACTTATTCCAACAAAACACGGGTTCATCTGTTTCAATCAATATGATTTCCAACCGGTCATACTGTGATATTAATTGTTACAGTTAACTTTGTCAATACTTCTTCCGCTAACTCTATATACAACTTCGATTTAACCTGTCTTTCTATAATAGTGTTCAAATAACAGTTTCTATCTTGTTTTTCTATCGCATCCATCTGATAATACGTTTATGAGCCTCGGCTACTTTGGGGAGATTATATGAAAAGAGGAGAATTTCTATGGTTAGTTTTTCAGACATTAATATTTGGGGCGTGTTATTAGCTACAATCGCAACAATGGTACTTGGTTTTTTGTGGTACTCTCCAATTTTGCTCGGTAATCAATGGGTAAAACAGCGTGGCTTGAAGATGGAGGATATGTCAGGCGGTGGTCCAATTACTTATGTGCTTACAGCATTGACCGCGCTTGGCGGCGCATTTATTTTGGCGCTCCTGCTGACGCTTACGGATGAGCCGACGGCGGTTTCCGGACTAATTATCGGACTGCTGATCGGGATAAGCATCTCGCTCAAAATCGGTATGAACTATTTATTCGAAGGCCACAAGCTAGGACTATATCTGATCACAATTGGCTATCATCTAGTATCATATGCCGTAGCCGGTTTGATTATAGGAATCATGCAGTAGTATTAGCATGAGCAGTATTTAACGGAAAAACGGACTATTTTGGGATACATGATCTGTGTCAAGAAGGATAGGCTCTCTTTTAAAAAAAAGCTCGTCCTTCGGATCACAGATTTTCTCATAAACTATAGCCGTTGTTTTAACCTAATATCCTCTATTTACAAACTCGCCTTAGCTCCAGCCCCAGAAAAAGCCATCTCGCTCCCAAGCCGCTCTTCCTTTATGCAGCTTTCGGAACGCTTTTTTCACATCTTTACCTATTGATTGATTGCCATTGTCGTTAATATAAATAAAATGCTCACCAAAGTGGCTCATAATGTGAGCAACAGCGGCGCTTTGATGTAAAATACCTGCGGATTTCACTTCGTTCAGCATCCACTCTGCGACATCGTCAGCTGTATATGACATTTCTCTCACTCCCTTATCCAATAAATGCTGTAACTATAGCATACTTAGCAGTATCTCCACAAAAAAACACCGTATTCTGCCCGCTGCCGTTCTCGTTCCCAGCACATCATCCGCCCTTCTCCAGCTCCCGGGCTAAAGATTGACAGTTCATTCGCGTTTACTCTATATTATATTTATAGCAATTTAATTTCATTAAATTTAGTTTGACAAACCCTTCCTTTGGAGGTGACAACATGGACAGCAATGAATCATTAAAGCTAGACAATCAAATTTGCTTCGCTCTATATGCTTGCTCACGTGAAATTACGAAGCTATATCGCCCAATGCTTGAGGATATTGGCTTGACCTATACACAGTATGTTACGATGCTCGCTTTGTGGGAGAAGGATGAAGTAACGGTATCTTCACTTGGAAACAAGCTTTATCTTGATTCCGGCACTCTGACGCCGTTGCTCAAAAAGCTAGAAGCAGCAGGCCATATTACACGTACGCGCGATCGTAATGATGAACGCAGTGTAGTTGTTGCACTTACGGAGCAAGGCATCGCGTTGAAGGCTAAAGCCGAAAACATTCCTCTTCAATTATTTTGCAAGCTGGATTCCACACCTGAGGATGCGACCTTGCTGCTAAGGCAAATGCACGAGCTTCTCCACAAAATCCAGAATACCCCTTCCACTAACTAACGTATACAGTCATATAGCCCTTCTAGACCATTCATCTCTAACCTATGATGCGATAGTCAAATTCAAAACTCAAAGGGGGGAAAAATTAATGTTGCAAACCAAACTACGCCAATTTGGATCCACGAATTTGCGGCTTTCACCGCTCGGACTTGGCTGCTGGCAATTCAGTAACGGTACTGGACTCATCGGCAAGTTCTGGCCTGTTCTTCAAGGCAATTCTATAAACGATATTGTAAAAACGAGCTATGAAGGCGGTATGAATTGGTTTGATACTGCTGAAATTTACGGTAATGGACAATCTGAGCAGCTTCTAGCCCGTGCGCTCAGGGAGACCATTCCTGCTAAAGATCCCGTATTCATCGCTACAAAATGGTGGCCTTTGTTCCGTACAGCAGGCAACCTCACGAAGACGATTGATGAACGAATAAGACAGCTTGAGGATCGCAAAATTAATCTGTACCAAGTCCATCAACCGTTCTCCCTCTCCTCCGTCAGCAGTGAGATGAAAGCAATGGCCAAGCTGGCTGCGGACGGAAAAATTCAACATATTGGTGTCAGCAATTTCTCCGCGAAGCAAATGCGTGAAGCAGATCGCGTCCTGCGAAAGCATGGTCTAAGGCTAGCATCGAATCAAGTGAAATATAACTTGCTGGACCGGCGCATTGAGCATAACGGTATTTTGGAGACAGCAAAGGAGCTTGGTATAGCTATTATTGCTTACTCTCCACTCGAGCAAGGCATTTTAAGCGGCAAGTTCCATCGCAACCCAGAGCTTATAAAGTCGATTTCCGGCCCGCGTAAGTGGAGCGCCGCGTTTCGTACTGAGGGGTTAAATCGCTCAAAGCCTCTAATTGACGCACTTGAACAAATTGCTAATCGCTATGACGCTTCCGCAACACAGGTTGCTCTAAACTGGCTCATCCATGCCCACGGCGATACTGTATTCGCCATCCCGGGCGCATCTAAGCTGCATCATGCTGAACAAAATGTCAGAGCCATGCAATTTAAATTAACAGTCGATGAAATGGATGAAATTAATGAAGTAGCGCGATTTGTAAGTCGTTAACCGCGTTAAATAACATAATCATATACTCGCTAATGTAAATGTACGCACTAATTCATTTATCGGGATGCCGAGGTCCATACCCTATCCATAGGGTATGGATATTGATTAGGCGCAGGAGCTTAAAGCTCGATTTTCGGCCTTACAGCTCCTTTAGCTGGCTACTTTGTGGGCTTTAAGCTCGATTTTTGAGCTTATGAACTGTCAGAGGCCGGTTTGATCATGGAAATGGAGGGTTTAAGCTCGATTTTCGGCCTTACAACTCCTTTAGCTGGCTACTTTGTGGGCTTTAAGCTCGATTTTTGTGCTTATGGCCTATCGGAGACTGGTTTGATCATGGAGATGGAGGGTTTAAGCTCGATTTTTGGCCTTACAGCTCCTTTAGCTGGCTACTTTGTGGGCTATAAGCTCGATTTTTGTGCTTATGGCCTATCGGAGACCGGTTTGATCATGGAAATGGAGGGTTTAAGCTCGATTTTCGGCCTTACAGCTCCTTTAGCTGGCTACTTTGTGGGCTTTAAGCTCGATTTTTGTGCTTATGGCCTGCTAGTGGGGTCTTATAAGTCGCAGCTTGTATTGCACACTCATAGACAGGTGCAAGCTGCCACTACACTCACCTTACCATTCTTAATCTGACTTTACATTCATTTTGAGAATGGATTAATTGACATCACTTTTTAAATTGTATACAATTAAATCAAATAAAACATACACCGACTATGGGAGGCTCTCACTATGTCTATATACGATTTAGAGGTAACAACGATCAAAGGCGAGCAACAAACGCTCACTCCTTATAAAGGGAAGGTTATGCTAATCGTCAACACCGCCACCAAATGCGGCTTCGCGCCACAGTTCAAAGGCCTTCAAAAGCTGCAGGATGACTACAAAGACAAAGGCTTTGCCGTGCTGGGCTTCCCCTCCAGCCAATTTGCTAATCAGGAGCTAAGTGACAATCACGCTATCGCGGAGGCTTGTGAAATCAATTTCGGAGTATCCTTTCCGCTATATGCGAAAATTGATGTTTATGGCAGCAACGCTCATCCGCTATTTCAGCACCTTACCAAAGAAGCGCCTGGGTTTTTGGGTTCCAAGATCATCAAGTGGAATTTCACCAAGTTTCTTGTCGATCAGGACGGCAAAGTTGTAAAGCGGTTTGGCCCAAAGGACGATCCCGCTTCAATCGCAAACTATATTGAGAAGCTATTGAGTTAGTAAAAGCAACTAGTATTTTACATATATTAGCGTGTCGCAGCTGACAAAATTGGCATTTAAAACGACTCCTATGCTAAAATACAAAGTGGATAAACAACTAGGAGGATGTTTTTATGCTGCTGAACAAAAAGCGTTTTGGAACGGTGCTGCTGCTAATGATCGCTCTGCTCGTCATCGTTTCTGGTTGTGGCGGAACTAAAGGCCTGCCAGGTAACAATAGCCTCGGGTCTGGCAATACCGGCAATACAACTGCACCACCTGCGACGGAACCACCTGCGACGGAAACACCCGCACCGGAAGGTCCCGAGCTTCTAGGCGCGGACAAGCACCCTGTCGTAACCATTACAACAAGCACAGACAAAACAATTAAAATCGAGCTTTACCCGGAAGTCGCTCCTAATACGGTAAATAACTTTATTTCACTCATTCAAAAAGGATTTTATGATGGACTTATTTTCCACCGCGTTATGCCTGGATTTATGATTCAAGGCGGTGATCCGGATGGTACAGGCATGGGCGGTCCTGGCTACAGCATACCTGGTGAATTTAGTGAAAACGGCTTTGAAAACAAGCTAACACACACGCGTGGTGTATTATCTATGGCTAGAACAGGTGAACCGAATTCAGCTGGTTCCCAGTTTTTCATCATGGTTGCAGACTACCCATCACTAAACAACAAATATGCTTCCTTCGGTAAAGTCACTGAGGGCATGGATGCGGTTGATGAAATTGTTAATCAAGCAACCGATGCTAACGACAGACCTACAGATGATCCAATGATCTCGATGAAAAAGGTAACCGTAGACACGCTTGGCATGACTTTTGAGGAACCAAAGAAAACAGAATAACAACCAACGAAGTTTGTTTTATTAAATAGACCTCGTAGCTAAAAGCAAAAAAGGAGCTAATCGGCTCCTTTTTTTTGCTTTTATGAATAAAGAAGATAAGCCCACTCCTATCCGATTCAACTATGCATGATCCCAAAATTTTATCATATGGTGAAATATAGAGGTGTGAAAAAGGATGGTGGAGCTATGTATTCCTATATGCCCGTTAGTGTGGTGAATGTTAGTAATTCACTCAACAAATCACTGATGGGCAAATATTTTTTAGGTGAAACAGATCAGTTGGATCCGACCGATTCAAACCGCACATGGGCTGCATTAATAAATCCTCCCAACTCCGGTGTTAATTTGTATTTCGATGTCTATGTGCTAAGCAATCTATCCAATGATAAGCTCGTTTCTCAAGTTTGTTTCTGTTCCAACTTGCCCACGTACGGCAAGCAGTCTCATGAAGTGTCTACGGCCAACCTAGCTTTTCAGCCTACGCCATTGCCCCATGGACAAATTCAGTTCGGAACCCATCTTGATACAGCAGCCTTATCAGCAACTCCAGTCTCCACTAGGGTGATCCCCTCTTTTTCGAGTGTATCCAGCGAGAAAGCAGGCCATTGGATCATCTCACCAGGCAAAGCTATCCTATTCACACTAACCGGATCTATGAATCATCAAGCTCCTGCTGTCATATCGTTCGGGTGGTGGGAAGAAGTCATTGGGCGGTACTAGTGGATATGCAAAAGAGTCCCCCATTCGTTTCTGGATGGGGGCTTTTCCTTATATAGAAATGACTCTCGTGGATGAATCAAAACTTTCATGTAATAACATAACAAGACTCATCAGTTGACACTCTTATCCCTCAATGATATGTTGAACGTATGCAGGCATTCCGCGTCAGTTGCGGGGTGCCTATCTCTATGCAAAATAGTAACAGTTCCTATCAAGGAGGTGATATCGCATGATACAAGTGAGGGAATTTATCGATACCGATACCGTCTTTGCCGAAAAAAGAGCAAATGAATTTTTGGCTGAGCTAGAAGACGATCAAGTCATTAACATTTGCTATGGTTCCATGATTAAAACTGCCTCATCCGGTGCGACTTACCAAAGAAGCACGATACTGGTTGTCTATAAACTTATTAAGAAGGAGTAATAATGAAAGCTGGTGATCACATCTCTAAGCCCGGTCAAGGTCCTAAAGATCGCTACGAGAGCTTCTTCAAAGCTCTCTCTCTTACAGCGACGATTTGCCTTTTCGTAATGGCTATTGGCTATATTGTATATCTGATTGTTGTTTAACAGTAACGATAGTTTTGCATTCGTCATACTAGTTATCCAGGAGGCTGTCTATGAAGCACATGACATATAATCGATTATACAAATTGAAAAGCGGTAAATTCAAAAAACCATAGTTATTTTAATACGAGTTAGCTAACCCGCCATTCTGCAGACAAGCATATATGGTGGGTTAAAAAACAGAAGAGGTGCACAAATGGAAATTACGTACAAAATAAATACTCCGCTCCATTCCCAAGATGTTTCCGATGTATTTAGAAGCTCTGGCATAAAACGTCCTGTCGATGACCTGGAGCGTATCCAAAAAATGATTGATAATGCCGATGTAACGATTACTGCATGGGACGAAGAACGACTAATTGGAATTGCTAGAGCAATAACGGATTTCTCTTATTGTTGTTACTTATCGGATTTGGCGGTAAGCATGGATTATCAGAAGACTGGTATTGGAAAAGAGCTTATTGACCATCTGAAGAATCACCTAGGGGACGAGGTTACTTTGTTATTAATTTCTGCGCCGACAGCAATGGAATATTACCCGCGTATTGGCTTTGAAAAGTCTGAAAGAGCATTTGTAATACCTAGAATTAAATAATGGATATGTATGTTTACGCTAATATCCAGCATAAATAAGGCACCTCCCGGCTTTCAAGTCAGAGGTGCCTTATTTCTATTGCTTACGCATTATTTTTAACCATTTGCTACTATAACATCTATTTCACTTTTCAATAGAAGATATCTGTGCACACTTCTTGAAATGGGTACTTTAGTTAGTTTATTTTTATCTACATAAACCTTCATTTGGTCCTTGGAAAGACCCAACAAATCCCCAGCTTCAGAAATGGTATATACAACTTCTTTGCTAGTCGCATTAAACGTTTTTTTTACTTTCTGATTCCAGTCCTCAGATACAAACATATAACCGCAACCCTTCTATTCCTTAACATTAATCTATATTGACGTCATAGATTAATTATACCACTTTCTGAGACTATTTGTTCGAAACTTCCACTGCGCATATTAATGCATATGAGTCAGCACACGGTCCCGCCAAACATCCGGAAGAAAATAGGAGGTCTCTGCCCATGCTTGATGATCTTCTATTTGTAGATTGCTCAGCTGTCCGCTAGCGACTAGCCCGTTGCGTTGATCAGTTAAATTCACTTCTGTTCCACCATCTTCACCATGCCACGCCTCCCCGCTTGTAAGACGGCCTTGTTTGGCAAGCTCTTCAAAAAAAGCGATTCCCGGTTCAATGTTTGATGCGTTGCCACCAAAAGCAATAGCAGCAGAGAGCACAGCAAGTTGCGCATGTTCATCATGAATAACATCACCGATAATGATTTTACTGTTTCCATGCTTCAGATCATTCCAGCTTTGTGGTTGAATTTCTGCAAGCTTATTATTAGCTGAATAAGTAGCTAATGAAATTGTTCCTTGACGGTTAGCGTTCAAATAGGTGTATTTATCAAATGTCCGATCCGAAATTTCGTTTCCATTGTTATTGCTGCCTCCACAGGCAACAATAATGACAAGGGTTGAAGCAAATATAATACCCAGTGTTAGTCGTTTTTTAAACCCGAAGTTTTTCATGATTTACTCATCCTCCAAGTGGTTTATTGTTGGTAGTATCAGCAATTATGTTTCTGTCTATCCTCTTGAACTATACCTCAGTATTATTTTCGCAAAGTAAGCCCTCTTCGAAGGTTTTGTAAAGATTGCAGCCAAGCGTTAACACTCTTCGCCGACCTTGGCGGCGTAAGCTCGTTTCGCGGTGAAATTTAAGCCGAATATAAGGTAAATCTTATACATTCTTATATAAAAAAGCTGCCCCTCGTCATTGACGAATGAGACAGCGATATGGATCGAAATTGCTCGTTGCTAAAGCGCCTGCGATCCATTATTATTAAGTTAAATAAATCCAATGAGGAAAGTTGGTATTATCTGTGAAAGAAATTCCGATTCCTTACGTGCGGAGTAATCAGATTGGCATCGTTGCCCTGCTACTAGTTGCAATCAGCTTTCAAATACCTTGGCTAATTGCCGTCCTGTGGTTGATTCAAGTAATTGGACTCGTATTCGGTCATAAAGCTAATTTGTTTATTATTCTGGCTCGCCCAATTATTCATAACTTTATCACCTATTCTAAATCAGAGGCTGCAGAGCTGCAGCGCTTTAACAATTCACTTGGCGTAGGCTTTCTTACTTTTTCCTTGCTTAGCTTTCTGTTTGGCTGGACTTTGGCAGGTTATCTATTTGCTGGGATGATGGGAGCCGCCGCGCTTGCAGCCATTTTAGGCTATTGCATTGGTTGTACCGTGTATTTTCAATACAAGCAATTGCGGGCACGTCGCTTAACACGCAGCTGAATAAAAAACGAAAGGAGTCGCCGTTTTTAGCAGCAACTCCTTTCTGCTCTTGCTTTGACTGCATTCCATCCAATCACCACTCCATCCAAGACGAAGTGTTTGAGTTAGACTGTATTTCATCCAACCTAATCGTCCGTTTCCCGCTTAAATGGTTCCTAACGTCCTGTTAGATTGGATCTTTTCCATTCAAATACAAAGGAAACGGAAAAAAGTGACGTTTGATTGGACGATATCCATCCTAATCGTCTAGCGATCGAAATCTGCTGAGCACAGCTTACAAATACGGAAGGGTAACGATAACAACTGTGCCCACAGCAGGCTGACTTTCAATACGGACTGTCCCCTTATGAAGGGTAACAATTTTATTTACAATAGAAAGTCCTAGCCCGCTCCCTGACGAAGTACGGTTTCTAGCCTTGTCTGACTTGTAAAACCGTTCGAATATATAGGGAAGATCCTCCTCGGGTATCCCACATCCCGTATCACGAATCTCCACCTCCACGCTTTCCGCGGCTGTTATTTTGACGATGAGACTATGCCCTGGCTCTGAAAATTTGATGCTGTTCGAAATCAAATTCAGCCATACCTCATAGAGCAATTGATAGTCGGCTCTGACAACTATTTCAGGAAGCTCAAGCTCTAATTGCAGCTCCTTGCCCGACCACTGCCATTCTAGTGAAATCAATAGCTGACGAATTTGCTCATCCAGACGGAATTCCGTTATTTGAAGCTGCTGCTTGTCCTTATCGAGGCTGGCAAGCATGAGCAGCTGCTTACTTAAAGCAGATAATCGCATACTTTCTTTTTCTACAATAGTTAAATAATCCTCAGTCTGTCTAGCCGTTGTCTCCTTGTTCAGTACAGCCCTCACTAAGCCTTGAATAGACGTTAACGGTGACTGAAACTCATGAGAGACATTGGCGACAAACTCTTGCCGCATCTGATCCAGCTGTTTAATCGATTGCGTCATCTTAGCAAAATTACGCGCTAACGAACCGATCTCGTCCTTGCGGGAAAGCTGAAGTCCTGCGTCAAAGTCTCCGGCAACGATCTGCTTTGTAGCTTTCGTCAATTGATTAATCGGTCTAACGATTAAGCGAGACAAAAATAAAATGAGAATAAGGCTTATGACAAAGGTAAAACCTATAAGTGCCGCCCCAACGATACGCACGTCTCCAATTTGCTCCTGCAAATCAGGACGAATAAACAACGCTACATTGCCTTCACTCGTTTGCAGTGGAATACCCGCTGTATTCTCCACACTATTTTTGAACAATGTAAAAAGCTCAATTTGGTCACGTTCCTTCTCCATACCCTTGTATTCAGACCCGCTCAGAACCGCTTTGATTTGCTCCTCACTTAATTTTCCGTGCTTGAATGGAGAGCCAAACACTTTACCCTCAAAGCTCTCATTCACTACATAGATTTGAAAGCCAAGCGCTGCGATTTGAGTCATGTACTCGTCCACATTCATTTGGGGGTTATGCTCATAAAGGCTGCCAATGTTTTCAACGATTTTGATCATTTTTTGCACATTGTTGGATTCCAATCTATTTTGATAGTATATGCTTGTTAATGCCAACCCGACGACGCTGCTAATCATGGCGACAATCATAAATGTCAGAACGATGCGGAAATAAAGAGTTTTCATCCTTCGCCCACCTCCAGCTTGTAGCCAAGCCCGCGAATCGTCGTTATCGTAAAATCAGCCACCCTGTCGGCAAACCTCTCTCTCAGCCGCTTGATGTGAACATCTACCGTTCTGCTGTCTCCATGAAAATCCGCTCCCCAAATCAATTGAATTAATTGCTCCCTAGTATAGATACGACCAGGCTGACTGGCTAATTGCGACAGCAGCTCGAACTCACGCAGCGGCAGAGTCATGACTGATTCTCCTACCGTAATTTCATAGCCTCTCCGATCAATCGATACACTCCCAAGCCGAATCACTTCCGACGAGACGAGCCGATATCTGCGCAATAGCGCTCGCATTCGAAACAGCAGCTCCTTAGGATCAAACGGTTTAGTTAAGTAATCATCCGTACCAGCATCAAATCCTTTTTCCTTATCCTCTATCTCTGCCCTTGCCGTCAGCATGAGAACAGGAATATCATACCGCTCCCTTATCTCCTTGCAGAGCTGGAAGCCGTCCTTCCCCGGCATCATCACATCGACAATTGCCATATGAGCCTGCTCATTCTCCAAAAGGCGGGACGCTTCCTCTCCATCCTCCGCCTCGAGCACCGTAAAGCCTTCCTTGCCCAATACGAAACGCAGCAGCTCACGAATCGAAGGGTCGTCATCCGCTATCAATATATGAATTCTCATTATTTGTCTCCTAACCGAGTCGATCTAGTGTTCTACGGTCATTATATTCGTGGTTCGCAGAACAAGCAAACGAATAGCTTCACGGCGTATTATTTTACAATAAAAAGCACCCATCTCCTGAACGTTCAGGAAACAAGCGCTTGATCTTTCTTCGTGTTAGAGATCCACATTTTTGTAAATGACCGTACTCGAGCCTACACTTACTACAATCAGTTTCTGTCCCATGCTGTCTCGTGTATCTTCTGAGTGGAAACGTGGCGCGGACAATTGCCTTAAATGTTCGAAGTCTGGAAATACGACAAGATCCTGCAAATAGGCGGAGATTGTACTGCCGGGCTCCCTCATTCGGTTGAGCGCAGCAATAATATCCTGTCCCGACTCGATTCCAATGCCGTGGCCAAAGTACAGATTGTCATCCAGCATAATCACATTTTCGCCCTGCCACTCTGGCGTGTCCTTGTCATGGTCCGGGTTTTTGAAATAGAGCACATCCCCTGCATACGCTTCGTCTTTATTGTAGGTTGTAATAAGCTGCAAATCACGGTCATGCTGCCAGTCCCTCAAGTACAAATTCGGAAAATAAGTGTTGAATACAGCGTCACCAACCGTATCGAGTACCGCCTTATATAACATAATGATAATTGCTACTGAACATTCAAATCCATATAGATGCCCATTTATGAAAATATCGTTTATACCTACAGAAGGCAATACGCCGCTTTTTAGCTGGAAACCCCCATTATCGGTACGTGTCCAATATCGCTCATTGCTCCTCGAGTTTGCAAATGTAGCAAAGTCTACTCCGCTGGCATAAAGCGCCTTGGCGGCTTCAACTATGTGCAGCCTCATTTTGAGTTCAAATTCTAATGCATCTGCAGAGGGATATCGATAAATAATAGGGCTTTGCTGCTTTTGCCGTAAAATCTTCCTCTCCAGCTCTGTCAACGTCAGCGGATCGAGTTGTATTGAATTACTACCCGAAACAAGTATCACCTTACTTCCCTCCTTAAGATCCTTAAGATTTAATAGCCTCTAGGCTAGGTATATGACAAATTTAAATACTTTCGTTACGAGTTGATTTGCTATTGCTGGACTAATGACTGATGAATAATGACTGATGAATAATTAATAATTAATAATGAATAATTAATAATGAATAATGACTAATCGCTAATGACTAAGTGACCCACCGTTGACCGATTTCGTTGAATTGTGAGGGTAATTACACTAAGTGTGAGGTTAGGCTCACTTTTTCAGAAGCTCCTGTTGCTCGTATGTTGAATTAGTGAGGCTAAACTCACTACCGATGAAGCTTCCCTCATGGGGAATGAGGTTTACCTCACAATACAGAAAGTTGCACGTTGGATTATTGTTATTAATGAGATTAGCCTCACTAAACAGTGAGTTACCCTCATTACCTCCATAAACACGTCTACTCACGAGAGACTTTTCTAGTTATAGATGGGTTATTATACGTGTCAGCAGCTTGTTCGGTGAGCAGTAATCCCGCTTAAGAACCATGGTCCTTAAGTTGCCTTTCTTTATTGTCCGTCAGTTTCCCCCAGAAACCAAAAAGCGCCGGACGCAGAATCGAAACTATCATCCAACATGGATGACGTAACAATTACGCGACCAGCACTTATATAGGGTAAAAAACATTTGTTAGAGACTTCGGGCAATTCCTTGATACTTCGCAATGATCAGAACAGCAAAAGCTATTTGTTAGGATATATATCGTTTGATAGAGTGTATGCTGCTTAGCAGAATATATTTCGTTTCGCAGAATGTTGCTGCTTAGCAGAATATATTTCGTTTCGTAGAATGTTGCTGCTTAGAAGTATATATACCGTTTGATACAGTGTATGCTGCTTAGCAGGATATATATTTCATAATCCTCCGCTTGTTCAATGCATTCTGCAGCAATCCAATACAAGGTCCTGTGAGCACTACCGATAACACCGTCACAATACCTACGACACCTCCCAATGAGAGTCCGATGACAGTATATAACGCATCAGTTAATATCCGAATTCTCTTGTATGGAATACTTGTCATATCCGAAATGATAAGACCCACGCTGTCCGCAGGACTGGCACCGAGCTGAGGGGAAATATAAAGATAGACACCGAATGCCAAAAAGATAGTACCCGTAAACGCTAGAGTCAGCTTCAACCACAGTGAAAGATCAGTACCGATTAACGGCCCAAGCATGTGATTGAAAACATCCAACAGTGGGCCTGCAATGATCAGCGACAAAATGAGAGAAACATTAATATATTTCCTCTTAAAAATGATTAAAAGAACGACAATGATGGAATTCAGCAGCAAATTTGCCTGTCCATAACTGATTCCTAGCTGTTTGTGTACAGCAATTGCGAACACCTGGTAAGGATCTGCACCCATATCGATCTTGTAGAACAGGGAAGCACTGAAACAAGTAATGGCAATACCTATGATGCTGATCAAAATTTTGATGATATATTGTTTTGTGAGTACTTTTTTCAATGTGCCCTTACCGTCCTGTCTTCAAGATAAATAGTTGATTACCAAATGAAAAAACCGTTTCCTTTTAACCTAGTAACAGCTTCGAGCAGAAAATAATCACCATAAATGATAGGCACATGCGTTTCCTCTTCACGATGATAGGCTACTGTACCTCCACCAACAATGCCGTCAGTTTCTACATTCCAATCACAGTAACTTTCTTCGATTGCTCTTAATATGGACAAAGCCCCATGGATATACAGCTGCTTTTCGTATTCCCCTACATGCTCACTGATCTCCAGCATTCCACAGGCAGCGCATACACCAGCGGTTGTATCCCACTGTTCTGGCTGCGTTGGTGCTCGGAAATCAACACGAGGGATATATCCCGTTTGCGAGATATTAGCTAAAAAATAATGTGCCGCGCTCTTAGCAATATCGAGATAACGAAGATCACCTGTATGGCGGTAGTTCAGAGAAAACCCGTAAATCGTCCATGCCTGTCCCCTAGACCAAGAGGAACCTGAGGCATATCCTTGGCCGGCAGGATGTTCAAGTAATTGCCCATGCATGGGATCCAATACAGCGACATGATGAGCGGAACCGTCTGGGCGAATTAAACAATTAATCGTAGTGTCGATATGGTTTTTCGCCACATGCAAATATCTCGGGTCTTCACTTTCCTTGGCTGCCCAATACAATAAGGGAAGATTCATCATACAGTCGATGATCATCCAGCCTGGGCGATTTTCGTTCCAAGCAGAGATATATCGACCATTAATGTTGTAGCGTCCAGCCAGCAGATTGGCTGCGTGCATAGCACGCAGCTTAGCAGTTTCGTTGCCCGTCAGACGATAATTTGCTACAGCCGTATGCAGCCACATAAAACCTACATCGTGGTGCAAGCCATTAAATTCGATCATGGCAACATCCAACCGCTGCTCTACACCAACCGCTGATTTTCGATATTTTTCGTCGCCGGTCGCTGCATACATCTGCCATAAAATACCTGCCCAGAAGCCATTCGTCCAAAACGAAATATCTTGCTCACCATAATCCTGACATGTTCCATCGATAGGAATATAGGGAATTTTATCTCCCATTCGATCACATTCCTGCGAAAGCTTAGTTAGGAGCTTCTCATAAACAGTATTGACCCAGTTTCTTTCCGATGAGCTGATAGGATAAGACATGTTACTCTTCCTTTTCAATTCAAATTATAGTCAGCTCCGTGTATAACCGACTGTATGCCATGGTAATAGTAGACAATGTCTCCTATTCTTCGAACTTACCGATCAAGTATCTTCCAATGTCAGCTACATGAGCAGTCATTGTTTTACGAAGCTCAACTGGCAACGGGCTGGAAAATGCTTGAATTTCATATGTGAAATCACCTTTATAGTTGATTTCTTTGAGAACACGCATCATTTGATGCCAATCTACGTGACCATAAAACGGTGC
Organism: Paenibacillus sp. J31R122; assembly: GCF_056269185.1. Taxonomy (NCBI): domain Bacteria; kingdom Bacillati; phylum Bacillota; class Bacilli; order Caryophanales; family Paenibacillaceae; genus Paenibacillus; species Paenibacillus sp. J31R122. The sequence goes on along the minus strand of NZ_JBWDNM010000021.1, from coordinate 12,041 downwards.
CAAATGCTCATCTGCATGACCGTGATTGTCCGCAATATGAGTCGACTTAAGTCGTGAACCAATCTTGCGCAGCTCAGCAGCTTGGTCTCTTACACTAAGGTTGGCATGACCGAAATCCCAGCATATGCCAACGTTCGAACGATTGAAGGCGTCCGCTAGCTCGGCTAGATCTTCTCCATTGCACGCATATACATATTCATTGTCCCATTGCACCATATTTTCAAGTGATAGCCCGTAACCTAGCTTTTTAGCCTCGTCCAGCATAGGACCGTAATAGTCCAAATTCAGCTGCAAATAATCTTGTCTCGAATAATTCGGCTTGTGCTGATGTAACGGGTGAGTTACTGCCCATTCTGCTCCAAGTACACCCGAGCAAACGATAGAGCGCTGTACTAGCTCTCTTTCCCAGCCGTGATCAGTAATTCGCGGATCATTCGGATCATACATATGCAGATGAGTTTGCGAGAAGGTTACACCCAGCTCATCTGCGAATTTCTTAAATTGACATATATGCTCATACCAGTCATCTTGTGCAATAGGACGACCTGGTCTACCCTGATCGCAGAAGTTATAGTCAAAAACCTTGAAACCCGCTTCTAGACCCTGCTCTAGACAGCTTTCAGGTGAAATAACTCCAAACTCGTCAAATACTTTGTCCAATAAATTTGTTGAAGTGGATAAACGCATAGTGTAGTCCTCCTTTTAGTAGAAGAAAAAAAATGAATGCGCACCTGACAGCTCTTGCTGGGGTACGCATTCATTATTAAAGATATCCTCGATAGGAACAACCTTGAAAATCAATGTTCTATCACCATAATTATTCAATATCAAATTCCGTCCGATGAATCGGCAGGTTAACCATAATCCGTGTTCCTTCTCCTAGCTTCGAGGTGATACGCACACCAAATTCCTCGCCGTAATAAAGTTTTAAGCGATGGTGTGCACTTGCAAGACCAAAGTGCTTTCTGTTGACATTAATATCATAATCACGCACATAATCCATTAAAGCATTCAGCGCTTCCTCCGTCATACCATTCCCATTATCCTCCACTACGAATAAAAGCTCCTGCCCTTCAATATACCCCTTAATCGTAATATGTCCTTGCTTCCGACCCTTGAAGCCATGCTTAAAGCAGTTTTCTACAAGCGGCTGAAGAATAAACGATGGCACCATTTGCTGTTGAATCTCTTCCTGAAACTCAACAGTAAACGTAATAAGATCGTCCTTCAAAAACGATTCCAGCTTGCAATATGAGATCAGCTCAGCCCCCATATCCAAGACGCTAATAAACTCTTTGCTCTCATGAAGTGTATGATGCAGAAACGTGGAGAAATCTTGAATAATGTCGGTAGCTTTGTTATAGTCTTTAAACTTCATCGTCCAAATAATTGAATCTAAAATATTGTAAATGAAATGCGGATTAATGCTGTTGCGATATACACGCAGCTGCGTTTCTTTCTTATATAACCCTGCCTTATAAACCTCGTCAATTAAGTGGTCAATTCGCTGGACCATGTCATCCAAGCTCTGAAACAAGTAGGAAAATTCATCCTTTCGGTCAGTCTTAAAAACCACTTTTTCATTGCTATTCTGACGATACTTTTTGATCATAGCAGAAAGCTGATAAATCGGGGCTGTTACATGATCCAACACGCGATAAATAAAGATCAGCATCGCAACAGAAAACAGAAATGTAATGAAGAGAAGCAGGCTTCGAATTTTATAAATGCCAGAGAAAACCTCTTTCTCGAGCAGCAGTTTCGTATATTTCCAGCCGTATTTTTCCGATTCACCGCTAATTACAATATACGACTGATCATCAATCATTACCCGCTCTCCAGTTGGTACGCCTTGGATCTTCACCATAACCGACGCGGGATCATCGTTGTTGCTATTGACGACAACCTCATTGTTTTGGTCACTAATTATTTGAATAGAATTAGGGTATACATTATCCTTCACTAATATTTCCTTAAACGAATATTGCAGCATATTCACAGAAAGCATTGCCACTGCATCTTCAAAATAATTTTTTTTCACTCGCCCGGCAAGTGCTACGAGAGGAACAGAGCCGGTAGTAAGATCCCGGGTATGGATCAGTCCTGGCTTTTTCAGCTCCTCTCTAGTGAAGCCCTCCACCCAATAGCCGCTTTTATGCTTCACAATACTGGATTCCTCTGTAGAAACGATCACACCGCTCCGAATATCTTTTAAATAAATGGAGTAAGCCTTGTAATTCGTAGAAAACAAAATATTTTCAAGCTTGGTTAAAATTTTATTATAGTTAATTTCATCTGGCTCTTTGGCTAATTCTTTAATTATTTCTTCATCAAAAGCAATTGCATAGTAGGCCTGATCCAAGTATTTAAACTGATCATCAATCTGCTTAATAGCAAAGTTGATTTCCAAATTAGCAGTATGGATCGCTTTTTTCTGTAGGTCCGATTCTATGATGTTATAGACAATGATGCCTGAAACAGCCATTGTAATTGTAAAGAAAGCAATAATGGTGAAGTAGGTTTTCCATTTGATTGAATAGAACATAGGCACTCCTTACGGCTAGCCAACACTAGGTGAATTTTTAATCTGATACTCCTTGGGCGTCATTCCCATATATTTTTTGAAAAGAAAATAGAAATTTTTCTGTTCCAGTCCTATCCGAGCACAAACATCACCAATTTTAGCGTGAGGAGTGGACAGATGCTTCTTCGCCAGCTCAATCCGATATAGATTCATATATTCCGTATATCCGATTTGGTAGTCCTCCTTAAAGGCTTTACTCAGATAGACATAGCTCGTATTTAATTTGTTCGCTATAAACTTTAAACTCAAACCTACCTCCTCTATATGATCCAAGGAATAAGACAAGGCCAGCTTTACAATCGGACGTATTTTTTGCGTTTTATTTTTCTTAACCTCGCTCGAAATAGACCTCATGCTTTCTTTCATATAGCTTTGCAGCTCTGCAAGACAAGTAATGAGCTCGAAATCTGCCATCACGGTCTCAGGTGCATATGCATCAGCGTGGACCGACAGCTCTGACGTTAATCTAGAAATGCTTTCACTGCATTGATTAATCATATGAGTAATGCTGCTGTTACCGGCCTTCCACTTCGTAGACATCTTGTCGATGTATTCTGCTGCCTCAACATCCCATTCTGCTTCCATACATTTAATTAAATAAGAGGAATCCAGATAGAGCGTACTGTCCTTCTTCTTTTCAACCTGCAGGTCTTCCCGTATTCGTTCATAGAAGGTGACCATTTCTAAACTGTGCAGAAAACCATAACGATAGGCCTGTAGCGCACTTTCGTAAGATGCTTTCAGCTCGGCAGTCGTACCGACGTTTATTCCTACACCGATACGAACCTTTTTGCTAAATTTAAAGATTTTGTAAAGGTCTTCAAAATATATTCTGTCAAGAGGCTTGTCATCAAAGATGACCCCGGTGAGCAATGTCCCGCATTGCAGCAGCATAATCTTCTTTCCTGAGCTAGCTACCTCTTCCTTTAATCTGCGCATAGAAATACGTTCTCCATACCCCCGAATCACAAATGCAGTAGCTCGAGTAAAGTCCAGCTCACTTTGCAACGTTTCAAATGCTTGCTCCAGCATGGAAGGATCTACTGCTCTGTTCATGAGATAGGCTTCCATCGTAGTTGAAAGCTCCTGCAAAGTCACTAATGAGGCAAGGGCATGAACCTCTCGATCCTTCTTGATTTGATGAGTAGCATGACGTACTTTGTCTAGCAGCTCCTTCTCTACAATTGGCTTTAACACATATGAGAAAACACCTAATTGAATCGCCTGATGGGCATAGGAAAACCGCTCGTATGCACTAATAATAATGATTTTGGTCTGAGGCATTCGCTCGTGAATATAAGCTGAAAGCTCCATTCCGTTTCCGTTCTCCATCTCAATATCTGTAATGACAATGTGGACCTTATTGTGACTTAAAAATTCAATTGCCGAATGCCCGCTGTCAAAGGCCCCTACAACACGTGCGTTAATGGATTCCCAATCTATGAGCTGGACAAGCCCTTCTCGGGTTATTTTCTTGTCCTCTACGATTACAATATCAAACATTACCTTCTCCTCCGATCGAATAGCCATAGAGATGAACCCTTATAAAATGATCACCCATTTAGTATACATTGCAACATAGCTCATTCTAAGCATACCTTTGTTAACGCAGTGTAATTGTTTTTAAAGCGCTTTCAATAAGTCGGTTGATTTTCAGGATGTTACGTTAATGTTGTGGATTGTGAGGGTAAAAGGCAATTTGTTAAGCTTCAAGTGAAAAGTCGGGGAAGCAAATACAAAAGAGGAGATGGAAGTTATACGTACTAGCAAATCTGAGGCATACCTATCCTTGCAACCACAAAAATCGAAAATAGCTTCGATCTTTCGGAACATGTACAAACAACGACAGCTGTTTATTATTATGGCCATCCCACTGGCATTATATTTACTCTTTGAATATCTCCCTATGCTCAAGCTGCGTTGGGCGTTTACCAATTTCGGAGAGGTTCCTGCATCGCAGGTTTCCTATGTCGGTCTAGATAATTTCATAAGACTAATCAACTCCGCGTCATTCATGAATGCTTTCAAGAACACGATTATAATTAGCTTGATGAAGCTCTTATTCGGCTTTCCAATTCCTATTATTGTGGCGTTGATGCTGAACGAAATCAATTCAAAGCTGTTCAAAAAATCAGTGCAGACCATTATTTATTTCCCGCATTTCCTATCATGGGTTGTAATCGGAAGCATTTGGTTCCTTATTCTAGCTCCTCAAAACAGTATAAACTCGCAGCTTGCCACTCTGATAGGAGTGGAACCCACCTACTGGTTCGCCAGCAAGGAGCATATTCGAGAGCTGCTCGTATTAACTGATATTTGGGCAGGAGCTGGCTACTCAGCTATTGTCTACCTGGCTGCAATTACTTCTGTTGATCCAACTCTATACGAGGCAGCCAAGGTGGACGGTGCGGGCAAGCTATCACAAATATGGAATATCACATTAGCATCAATTCGCCCCACCATCGTTATTATGCTTATTTTCCAGCTTGGAAAAATACTTAACATATTCGACCAGGTGCTTATTATGGCAGCTCCTGTAGTATATGAGACAGCCGATGTTATTCAAACCTATGCCTACAGAACAGGGATTAGTGAAATGAGGATTGGATACGGTATGGCTGTCAGTATCTTTAAGGCTGCAATTGGATTTACGCTTGTGCTGATTACTAATAAAATCGCTAAAAAGATTAATGATGAAGGTGTATTTTAAGCTAGAAAGGAGAGTGTAGACATTGCTTATTAAACAGACTCTTGAGGAAAAGATAGTAAAAATAATATCCTACGTCGTGATGGGATTATGCGCATTGAGTGTGCTGCTTCCGATCATGTATATTTTTCAGCTCACCTTTTCAACCTCATCCGATGCGTCATTCCGCATATTCCCTAGAGGCTTTACTCTAGATCATTATAGATATGTATTGGAAAATGAGCTCATTCAGGGACCGTTTTTAAATTCCTTGTTCGTAACCGGATGCAGTGTTATTGTGTCCATGGTGCTAACTATTGGAATTGCGTACCCTCTCTCCAGAAGAGAGCTTGTAGGCAGAAGATTTCTGAACTTTATTATTGTACTCCCCATGCTCCTTAGCTTAGGGTTTCTGCCCAAATATTTGCTTGTAAAGGACTTAGGGCTGCTTAATTCTTTCTCGGCACTTATCTTTCCAGCTGCGTTGAATACCTTTAATATTCTTATTATGCGAAATTTTTTGGAGAGCATTCCGTCTTCACTGGTTGAGAGCGCTCGAATTGACGGCTGCTCGGAGATCAAAATCTTATTCAAAATCATACTGCCTCTATCAACTGCTGCAATAGCAACGGTCGGATTGTTTTATATGATGGCCTCATGGAACAGCTATTTGGAGGTCATCCTCTATATTAGTGAGCCTAAGATGCATACGTTACAGGTTGTCTTACGCACCTTAGTTATGGAAAACTCGTTGGATTCGACCAGTACGGATCAGACGCTATTAAAAAACATTCAATATACGACGATTGTTGTAGCATTAATTCCAGTTATGATTGTTTATCCATTCCTACAAAAATATTTTGTAAAAGGTGTACTGATTGGCTCTGTAAAGGGTTAATCCAAAAATAACAATTAGAGGTGGAGCAAAATGAAAAAAGTCAAAACTACTCTCGCAATTCTTTTAACCAGCACAATGGTATTATCAGCCTGCGGTTCCAAAAGTCCAACTGAAAAGCCTGCGACAGAAGGGGCAGCTAAGGAAGGAGAGCTAACCTCAATCTCGTTCCTAACTAAGGATTATTATTCTAATCCCGATGTAGCACAAATGTTATCCGATCAGTTTAAGAGCAAAACGGGCGTTGATCTAGAAATTAAGCATGTTCCGCAAAATAACTGGGAGGATAAAGTCACTGCCTCTTTCGTTTCTGGCGACATGCCTGATCTTGCTCGCTTGCCTGCTAATCCGTATCCTTTTGTCAAACAAGATTTTCTAGTACCTCTGGATGATTATATTAATGGCAATGAGAAAGTAAAAGCTATTCTCGATGCTAATCCGAATGTCGTGGAACCATTTAAGTTTTACGGAAAAACATACGGTATCTCTGTTACAAACCAAAAGTATATGAATATGTGGCTGCGTACAGATTGGCTGGCCAAGCTTGGAGTAGAGCAGCCGAAAACGATGGACGAGCTTGTCAACGTACTGACTTTATTTCGTGACAGTGATCTAGACAACAACGGACAGAAGGATACAATCCCTTTGACCCTCTCTGCAGTGCTGAAGGATCAAGATATGTTCGCTGCTTATTTCAACACTCGCAACCAGATTTACATGAAGGATGGCAAGGCTGTTGTACCATTCCTGACGCCGGAATATAAAGAATATCTTGATTTTATGAAGAAGCTCTACAGTGAGAAACTAATTGATCTTGAAATGCCAACAAACACGAGCTACGGTGCAGTTAGAACGAAATTCATAAATGGTGAAGCTGGAGCGATCATTATGTGGGATGATATTTATGACTCGCTCAAGGCTGGCTTAGATGAAAACTTCAAGGGAGCGGATCTATCTTATGTCAAACCGTTTGAAGGTGAAAAGGGTGTATTCGGACTATCGTACTTTGAAGCCGACTCCCCAATCGGTATTACGAGCGCAAGCAAATATCCTAAGGAGACGTTTGATGCCTTCTTCACTTGGCTGCTAACGGATCCAGAAGCAATTATTGCAACTAGCCGCGGTTTTGAAGGCTATCACTATGATCTAGTTGATGGCGCACTTGTTGCGAATGTGGATAATGGTGGTGTCGGCTTCCGTGGGCAGTCATTCCCGCCACTTGATCGAGACTTTAAATATCCATTCAAATTTGATCATGACACTCAAGGCGAATATGAGAACATTATCGAAATTGCAAAAATAGGCGAAACCTATAAAGATCAAGTAGTGACAAACCTGCCATCCAGCGAGTTTGCCCTCTACAGCAACGTTGTAGGTGATCTTAAAGCGAAAGTAACGGATCTATTCCACAATTATGTCATGGGCAAGCTTGATTACGATGGCTACACAGCTAACTTTACGAATTATGCCAAAGAAATCGACCTTCAAGCTGTCATTGACGAAATCAATAAATAAAACGAAAGGGGAAGAGTGGCATTGTACAACCAAGCTATTCTTCCCTCCTTCTTTCTAATAACGGAGGTGCAGCATGCTAAAAGAGCTAGTGTATGAAACAACCGCATCTGGCCATGTAAGAACGAAGCCTTTTCCAGTTCTCCCCTTAAAGCAGTTTGTCCCCTTTCCCCGCTATGAGCAGCGAGAGCTATGGGCTTCCATCGATGCTCAGATCAGAAATTTAATTATAGAGCAAGCAAAGCCTTACAAAAGCTTTGCCTATCCGATGCTGAAAGCGACTGACTTTATGGAATACTTCAAAAGCGGTGACCGAGCGATCTTTGAAACACCTTATTTTGCTCGCAGGCACGCCCTTTCCACCTTGACGCTAGCGGAGTGCTTTGCAGGCGAAGGCTCCTATTTGACGGATATTATAGATGGCATATGGTGCATCTGCGAGGAAAGCTCCTGGGTCGTTTCTGCTCATAACTTTATCTACGAGCCAGAGCCTATTAATGGAGAGCGTACACTTCCGGACATCGATATGGCTGCACTTGATATATTTGCTGGCGAGACCGGAATGACGCTGGCGATGGTCTACTACCTTCTTAAAGACAAGCTGGATGAGATCGAACCGCTCATTAGTCGTCGAATAAAACGAGAGCTCAAACGCCGAATTATTGACCCCTTTTTGACTAGATATGATTATTGGTGGATGGGTTATAGCGATCGGCGAGATATGAATAACTGGAATCCCTGGTGTGTGGTCAACTGCTTAACCAGCATTTTACTTTGTGAGGAAGACGATGATCTTCGCAAAAGAGCGATTGTCCGTGCAATGGATATGCTGGACTATTACTTGCAAGGGATAGACGAGGACGGTGGCATCGATGAGGGAGCCACTTATTGGGGAAGATCGTGCGGTATGCTGTTAGAAGGACTAGCTCTGGTCGATTATGCGACTGACGGTTTAATTGAAATCTATCAGGAGCCTAAGCTTCGCCATTTTACCGACTATATTCGCAAGCTGTATATTGGCAAGGATTATGTCGTAAACTTTGCGGATGGAAGTGCAAGGTGCAATCCTGCTGCGGAGATTATATATACCGCTGGTATACAGATGAACGATATGCGGCTAGCGGACTTTGGAGCGTATTGCTTTAAGTACCAATTGGACAACAAAACTTTCCCTACACTCTCCCTCTCGAGAGCACTGTCCTCAATTGGTCATTCCCACAGCATGCTGCAAAAAGCAAAGTCTGTTAAATTTGAAACGGAAGCCTATATTGAAAGTCTAGGCATTATGGTAGCACGAGAGACCGAGGAGCCGGATAAAGGTCTGTTCCTCTGCATCAAAGGCGGAAGCAATGGAGACAGTCATAATCATAATGATGTTGGAAATTATGTCGTCTTTTATAATGCCCGTCCAATACTCATTGATATCGGGGTAGAGGTTTATCGCCGAGAGTTTTTCGGCCCAAACCGCTATGATATTTGGACCATGCAATCCCAATATCACAATTTGCCCACCATCAATGGAGTGATGCAGCACGAGGGGGCTGCATACTACGCAGAGCAGGTAAGCTATCATGCGACTGAGCAAATAGCCAGCATATCGATGGACATTAGCAAATCCTATGAGGAAGAAGCCATGATCAAACACTATATGCGTCATGCATCCCTTGACCGGCAGGCACAAAAGATCATCATCCATGATCGTTATGAGCTAGAACAGAATAAAAGCTTGCTGCATCACTTTATAACTCCTTGTGAAGTAAAACATACTGAAGATGGCATATTGTTCTTATCTGATAACGATGTGGTACAAATGAAATTTGATACGAGCAGCTTTAACGTTCAAATAGAAGAAATCCCGTTAACCGACAGCAAGCTCGTATCCAGCTGGGGCAATAAAATCTTTCGAATTGTACTGGAGCAGAAGTATGTTCCGATAAGTGGAGATACATGGTTTACTATCTCTAAGACAGAAAACTCAGATTTATAGATCGTTTTTCAAGGAAGCCGTCACCTCAAGGGAGCCTTGAAAAACAACTAGAGTTTCTGTATAAAATAATCCAGTACCGCGCCGGTACTGGGTTTGTTACTTTACTCTCACTTCATAAACCCCTTTTAAAGCAGTCCGCTTTAACTACTAACTATCATTCAATCAGGCTTTTGTCCGGAGCGCAAAGTGATTCACTCCATACAAAACAACACAACCCATCACTGCTGCTGGAAGCACCGTCCATAAACCAGCTAGCTTAAAGCCAAAGACCGCGGACCATATTGCCATTGCGGGCAGCAGTAGCCAGAAGCGTGACAAAACCACGGCTCTCTTCTCATCCTTCTCTGACCAAGGAAACTGTGAAATAAATGGTTCTGTGAACCATTGCCTCCATTGCAGGTGCAGCCATGAACTCCCTATCATTGGCAAGGATATAAGTAAGAACGCAGCTATCGGCGCTGGTACCATATTAACCGCGAATGCGGAAGCCGAAATAAAGCCAAACCATACACGTATATGAGTGAAGCCTCGTAAAAAAGCTTTTAATCTCATTTCTGCAAGCATCGTGCTAGCATCTGACTTTCGAAATAAGCGCTGCGAACGACGAAATACAATCGGCCGTCTGAAGCTGATCAGTTTTTTAGACTCAATGACCTGGCTCATCAATAATTCTGTGCTGCGCAAACGCGCTTCGCTTTCATTTTTCACTTCTGCTTCAAACTGTATGCTAGTACGTAAAGTAAAAAATAATAGAACCAAAACTAGCATCATTACGCCAATGATTGATATAGCCAGCCAATTTCTATCGTTTACCCCGGCAATCATAGGAAGGAAATAAATCACTCCAAATAAAATTAAAATTACCGACTCCACTGTCCACTTCCGCCAGCCTTTGAACCTGCCAACCAGTAAATGAAAGCCAAGCGACATTGCCAGACCCGTTAATAGAGTAAATCCAGAGGCCACAGCAAGCTGTTGCAGGGATAGCTGTTCGACTTTTAATAGAAACGGCAGCAGAACCACAAATGGAAGCAATAGAATAATGGCTTTGGATGCCAACATATAGAGTAAACCCCACCGCTTTATTACTTGCAGCCAGTGCAAATGCTGTAGCAGAAATAATCGATCCGCTTCTTCCACAAATATACGCAGTCTGCCAAACATTAGTATTATAAACAGTACGATGGGATATAAAATAGTCCACGGTATTTGGTCTGCCCAATCAGCCATATCCATCCATAGCTCTCTGTAGAGACCTCCGGAAATAAAGAGCCCCGGAATAAGCAGATAGACCCAAACCGTCCAATCCAATACACTTGTCCACGCTCGAAACTGTTCTTTGCCATTGCGTTTCAATCGAATTCTAAACAGCTGACTAGGTGTGATCATCTTGTGCATCCCCCTAAGTCAATGCGTGAAAGCATTCGAATAATGTGGCTTCTTTCGTACATCCCGCTTCGACTCTTACTTGCTCTAGCGAGCCTTGTGCAACAACGGAACCGTTATTGATAAGCACAAAGCTCTTACTGATTCGCTCAGCGGTGTCGAGAATATGTGTAGACATGAGTATGCCGGCACCGCGCTCCCGTTCACCGTCCAGCAGCATAAGGAAGTCGTTTGTTGCACGAGGGTCAAGCCCTACAAACGGTTCATCCACGATATAGATGTCCGGTTCCAGCATAAAGGCAATAATAAGCATAAGTTTTTGCTGCATGCCCTTGGAGAACCGAACGGGATAGTTATGCTTTTCCTCGGTCAATCTGAAACGCTCCAGCAATTTTTCCGCTTTCGTTTCAAATTGGTTTTCCGCCATTTCAAATGCCGATGCCGCCAGCCTCAAATGCTCCCATAACGTTAAATATTCATAAAAGAGCGGTTGCTCTGGCACATAAGCATAACGCTTATTTTTACCGCCAATTTCAATTTCTCCTTTTACATGCGGCATGAGGCCGAGAATCGTTTTAATCGTTGTGCTCTTGCCAGCTCCATTCGGGCCTATTAAGCCTACCAGCTCCCCGGGTGCCACCTGCAGCTCTACTTGACGAATTATTGGCTTATCTTCCTCATAACCGGCCTCTGTTATCGCAACTCGCAGGACATGGTCGGTTAACTTTATGGTTTTATTATCATCTATCATTATGTAAAAATCCGCCCTTCGTTATGACTTAACCAGTATGCTTCTACGAGATTAACTGTTTAAAGTTCCATATATATCCTATATGACGAGCAAATATAAACCTATACATCAATATGGCTGGACACCAACACTAGAGTAAAGGGCTGGTCTTCCCAGCCCCTCCTCATCAAACCGTACGTGAGGTTTTCCCTCATACGGCTTTCCGATGTTCGTCTTTCATGGGCATGCAGATTACAAGAG
>NZ_JBWDNM010000022.1:0-77141 GCF_056269185.1 Paenibacillus sp. J31R122 | reverse complement strand
TTGTAATCTGCATGCCCATGAAAGACGAACATCGGAAAGCCGTATGAGGGAAAACCTCACGTACGGTTTGATGAGGAGGGGCTGGGAAGACCAGCCCTTTACTCTAGTAACTGGCAGAATACTTTAACAAGACCGCAACAAAGCTTCGCTAACTACCGTATAATAAATTGGGCATAAATTACAAATTATTAGGAGGCCTTTAAATGTCAAACAATCTAGTAGGAGCAGCTGCTGTCATATTGAATTCAGAAGGGAGAATCCTTCTAGTAAAACATAACTATGGTAAGTATAATTGGGAAATTCCGGGTGGGTTATCAGAGAAGAATGAATCTGCAGAGGATACTGCGAAGAGAGAAGTATTTGAAGAAACAGGTCTTGAAGTTACTGTAGGACGCTTAATTGGTGTATATTATGAACCTAATAATGATATGCATCACTTTGCTTTCATTTGTAATGTAATCGATAAGCAACAACCACAGCCAGACTCTAAGGAAGTAACAGAATGTAATTATTTCAACATAGATGATCTACCTCGACCAATTAGTGACTTCACTATTATGCGAATACAAGAAGCTTTGGATCCTGATAGCAATCATTTATTCCACAATATCGGACCAAGAAAGTGGTTTGAATAAATTTTTGTGATAATTACATAGATTCGTTCAACTAACGAGTAACTATAGCGTAACAATCAACATGACGAGGCTGCCGACATGGAACGGCAGCCTCGTTGAGCTAACGGACAGTTTACCGAAACATTCGTATAATTTTTAGCGTCCTTGTTTATAAGAAAATTACCATCATTTCCAAAGGAGGAGGGAAATGCGTGAGATTTGTTATGATTGTTCTTTTGTTAATATGTTTCATTACAACAGGGTGTACGATAAATACAAGCTCGAAAGATGAAATAATAATTACGGCGGAACAGATTAACGATTCATTTGAGACGTATGATATTCTGTTATCTGAGCCTACAGGATTAAATCCAGAAAATGTATTTTTAAGAACTTTGAATGGAGTCAAGCCTGAAACTTATTCAATTAATGAAAATCAATTAATCAGTTTTTATGTCTATTCCTCCAGCCATGAGGCTGAAAAAGGACAAAATGATTTTGAGGATAATACAGCAGCGGCAAGTGTGGAAACGCATATTAAATATAAAATAGCGAATGTATTATTATTTTATGTCTCCGAAGGTTCCACTAATGATGAACGAGTTGAAGAAATCATGAAGGAATTACAAGTTACGAAGTAACATGATTGTTACAACCTTTTTCATTCCGCTAACGGGTAGTTTAATGGAGCGCCGTGTTGAAATAAACCGCTGTTATTTATGATAGGGGTCTCCGTGGAATATCTTACAAATTGTCAACTTGGCTTATTGAGTTCGTGTTTCAAATTATCATGAATCAATACTGAAATATATTAAAAGAAAAATACGAGTAAAAGACACTATATTTCCACACTCAGGGTTTAAACATGCCTTAGAAGGTTGTCTAGGAGTTCTGATGTTGTTATGTAGTTAGGTATATAAAATTAATGGAGTGGTTTAGGGAGGTGGCAAAAATGGAGTTAGGAATAGATGTTAACGGGATAATAAAAGAACTTTGTGAAAAAGGTGTAGTTGATTGCACTACTAAGTTACTTAATAAGATGAATGGAACTACAGAAGGACTAGTATATACTCTTACAGTTGACGACGATCCAAAATACGTGTTGAAACTCGATAGCTCAGAAAATATATTTTTGGTCGAACAATTGCATCAAGCTTATAAAAATAGCACACTATTATCTAAGCTTCTCTATACCGATACTACTAAAAAGTACATTGTATATTATTATACCGTTGGTACAACACATTTTAATCGTGGTACAAAAATAATCTGGTTGACTCTTTTGATCAAAGAACTTCTGAATCATTACGAAATCTATCAGCAAACTGATAAGTGGGGCTTCTGGTTAGATGATCCGTGTCAAACTTGGCATGAATTCATTGATCGGGGTGTGGAATACGCCCGAATTAATATTGGTAGCGTTTTACCAGTTGAAGATTATCATAAAGTAAAATCATTTGTTGGAAACATTTCGACAAATGAAGGATATGAAAGATTTTTGCTTCACGGTGATTGTGGTGTTCATAATTTTGTGTATGATCAAAACACATTAAAAGGAGTTATCGATCCTTCACCTATTGTTGGACCTGTACTGTATGATTTTATATATGCGTTTTGCTCCTCTCCTGACGATTTGAACCTAGAAACTTTGATTTCAACATTCACTTTGCTTAATCATGAGCCTATTGAGAGATCAAGTCTTATCAAAGAAGTAATCATTCAGCTTTATTGTCGCATAGGTATCTGTTTAAAACACCATCCACATGATTTAGCCGATTATTTAAAGGCTTGGGACTACTGGAAAGTTCTTATCCCATAGTTAACAGAGTTGGAGTAAATATGTTTATGATTGACTACAAGTATCAAGGTAAAGGAATTGGAAAACAAGAAATGTTGAAAATTATAGAAGTCATGAAGAGATTTCCTTGCAATGAGATAGATACGAGTTTCGTTTCTACAAATGAAAGGGCAAAAAAAATGTATACCAGTCTAGGTTTTAAGTATACGGGTGGCGTCACTAATGAAGGTGAACCGCTATATTGTTTGAGATTCGAGAAAGGTTAAGTAAGACAAATTGTATTTTCAGGAAACTACATAATTCAATAAAAGAGTAAGTTCTATTGAAGAAACCACTCCATCGTTAGGAGTGGCTTTGTGTTTATATACTGATGTAAACTTTGTGGTTAAAATGAACTTTGTGTTTAAATACATTACGGAGTGTGGGCATTACGCTAACGGGGAACGATAGTTGACCATCGAAAGGGCTGCCATGTGGTAGCCCTTCATTTCGCTAACTGGCAGTTATGCGCAACAAATGTCTCACATTTTCGTCTGTAATTTTGATTGGGAGTAATTGGGAGGGGTTGAAATGAAACGATTATGTTCATTGTTATTTGTACTACTATTTATAATTACAGGTTGTGGTACGGAAACAAAGCAACAGAACAAAATGCCAAAAGTAATGCCCGACGATTTCGATTTCATGGTTAGTTTCGGTTATGGAGAGGTTACTAAAAATGAAATTAATACCTACCAAGATACGGTTACAAAAGATTTGATAATGTTAGGGACTGCAACTGCAAACATCACTTTTACCATGGAAGAGATGCGGAGCATTTATGAGAAGATGAGAGAGATAAACATCATGGGAACGAAAGAGTTATTACCAACCAACCTGTCTTGTTCTAAAATACCCTATAATAAAGATAGTTGGAAAATTAGTGTAGATGGTGAAACAAAAAACTTTACTTGGTCGGATAAAAATTGTGATGTAACAAGCGATGCACAGCAACTATTGGAATTACGAACATTCATCCAAAATTTAGTGGCCGGTAAAGATGCTTATAAAGAATTACCCCCAGCAGAGGGTGGTTATGATTGATGGACTAGAAATCCAATTAGAAAGTGCTATTCCGCTAACAGGACATAACGGGACACTATAGTTCAATATGGGTTGGCTGCCACTCAGGCAGTCATTCGTTAAGTTAACGGGCATTTATGCGTAGTGACTATACTATTTTGTAAGAGCATCTTTACAAGCAAACATACCTTCGTTATTCTGTATGTGGTTTAATTTACCACAATTAATCAAAGAGAGTGGAAATTGGTGGAGATAATCAAGGCAAAGGTTGAAAATTCTCTTACGGTCCTATTGGTATCAAATTTAGAAAAGTCTAAGAAGTATTATGAAGCCGCTTTGGGTTGTGAAGTGAATGAACATTGGGCAATTCGAGATAATTATGGCTTAGGTTTTAAATTGATCCAGGCAGCGGATATAGAAGATGTTAGACCTAACAAGGGTACTTGGAATACTTATGCTTATGTAAAAACACACGATGAACTGGATGCTTTATATATAGAACTCAAAACAAATGGTGCTATCATCGTTTCTGAGCCTACAGTAGCCGAATATGATTGGGGAGCTTGGAAGGATTTTTCTGTTAAAGATATAGATGGATATGTAATCGGTTTCGGTTCAGGGAATAAAAATTCTTGAAGTTACCATAGAAATTAGGGAGACTTTCCTCAATATCTAAATATTGCTTTTTCAGTCTAGTCAGAAAGGTTCTATCTTCGTTAAGATTGCGTATATCCAGTTGATCAGTCTATTTACACAGTCGACCACGGCTACTTTAGATGCTGGAGTTAATTCGGATTATTTTAATATTTGCACTTCTTGGGGCACTTTCGGGATTTTTTCTAAAAACAATCTATTCTGAAATCGGCATATACACTGAAAAATATCAATGGACGGTAATGCTTGGTATATACATTCTGATTTTTGTTTTATACAGAAATAAAATGCAATTCATCAGATGGTACGCAGGAAAGGGAAGAGAGAACTCCCTAAAAAAGCAACTCAACTTTTTCTTACAATCTCTGCTTTGTTAATTTTATTGCCAGCATTTCTAAATTTCTCATTGCACTGACGGGTAACTATACCTTCATACAGACCTTAACGATGGCAGCTGAAATCACACGCTAACTGGTAGTATAGTGGAACAAACAGAACCTTTTTTCGTCTTAAAAATGGTAGAAGATTAAAACAAACTATTAAACGTGGGTGATAGCTCAGGAGGTATATATTGAAGATTAAACTAATGTTACTGTGTTTCGTAATAATGATGACGCTTATAGGTTGCAGTAAAGGAACAACAGAGTCAAAGTCATTAGATGAAATGAAGATGCGAGAGATCGCATGGAATTCATTGGAGGAAGCTGAGAAAAAAACAGTCATTGGTGACTGGAAACAAGCAGAGGTCACCCTAGCAAAGTGGGATGACATTGGATTGAAAACAACTAAAGAAAAACCTGAAAGCATAGCTCGGGTCTTATTTAAGACTACTTTTGATCCCCTATTAGGTTCACTTGGTATTTATATCGACACAGTTGCAAATAAAATTATTGGTTATGACATCAGGATGTAAGTACAATCAGTATAAAAATAAAAACCTACATTTATAACCCCTCTGACTAACTGAACTAACGGATAAGTGAATAGTGACGGGTGGTGTAATAATGAAAAAAATAAAACCCAAAATACGAATAGTTATTGTCATCATTATTTTATTGTTATTCATTGGTTACATAAGTGGATATAGGTTAGACGGTTTAAGTGCTGCAAGGGCAAACACATTAGTACCAAAAGATTCTGTATTGTTAGATGTGGTGGATTATAGTTGGGGAGGAGTTTATATTTTTAACTCACCAGAAAAGCCAGTAACAGCAATCAGCATAAAGACTCTCGGCTTTTTGTGGTCTTCAAGAATGTCAGTATATCATTATCATCGAGATGATCCGATTAAAACAATCGGTGGGACATCGATTGGTAATCCAAGTGAGAAAACCACAGTGATAAGTATTTTGGTTGATGATCCAGAAGTTTCTTACCTTGAAGTGGGGCCTAAAGGTAGCAGACTTAAGAAAGAAGCCAGTATAGGAGATCCAATGACATTTTCGTGGGATGATTCGTTCCAACTCGACAGATTACATCCGCAGGCATTTAATGAAAATGGCGAACTACTTTATGAATACCGCTACCCTATAACCAATTATATAAGGCATGAGGATTTGAAATGGTATTCAACAAAGGAATATACACAGCAGTAATGAAAAAAACATTAACAGATTGAAAATATAATTCATTACGCTAACGAGTAGGATAACTCAAGAAAAACTGGTTAAAATTCAAAACAAGGCGTTAGGAGCTGAAACCGAAAAAGGGCAGTGCATGTCGGCCGATGCCATTATGCGCTGCCCTTGTTTGTTTCCGTTATGAAGCGAAGCCGTTAGAAGCAAGTAAACGATTCGACGAGATTCAGGTCGTACCCCGCATACATCCAGAAAAAACCGTTCCATTGAAAGCCAGCGATGGAAGTTCTGCCTACGAAGATAGGGAAATACCAGAACTGATTGCCATTTCTAAGCCAAATGTACGTATTGCGGAACAAGCATCTGCGGATGGCCCCCGGATCGACTGCGAACGCGGTAAACTGCGGCCGCGGCGGAACGAACTGCGGTGGCGGCGCGGTAGGCGCTTGAAAGCCGGAAGGTCCTGGCGGCATTGATGGGCCGGGCGGTCCCGGTTGTGGTCCGAATGGAGGCGGAGGAGGTCCCGGCGGTCCGAACGGCGGAAGTCCGCCGCTCTGCGATCCCGGCGGTCCAAACGGAGGCAATAATGACATATCGATTCACTCCTTATAATGGTTGTTACCATGTACTCATGATAATGAGGGCGAACGTCTATCTGCGTAGCTGGTGTATTGTATGCGGATGCCCGTTACGGAGTGAATTGTACATTAATACGAAATCGATCAAAAATTATAAATAAAGTTTTGTCTTTGCCGTTTTCTCAACTAACTGGCAGGATAGCACAACTTCATGTTACCCAATGCGTTTAAAACTGATAAAGAAGGATGATAATCAGTTGTTTAACAAAGGGAGAGGAAGCAATGTCACAATCACTCATCTTTGATATGGACGGAACACTATTCCAAACAGATAAAATTTTAGAGATATCACTCGAAGATGCTTTTAATCATTTAAGGGATCTAAATGAATGGGATACAGTAACGCCTATTGATAAATACCGTGAAATTATGGGTGTACCTTTACCAAAAGTATGGGAAACTCTGTTACCCAATCATTCAAATGCAGTAAGAGAACAAACAGATGAATACTTTCTAGAACGATTAATTGAAAATATAAGAAGTGGGAAAGGGGCTTTATATCCTAATGTAATGGAAGTTTTCAGTCATTTAAAAGAGATGGATTGTTCAATTTACATAGCAAGTAATGGTTTGACGGAATATTTAAAGGCAATTGTGACTTATTATAATTTGGATAATTGGGTAACTGAAACTTTTAGTATCCAACAAATTCAATCGTTAAATAAATCAGACTTAGTTCAAGTTATTATAGAAAAATATGGTATTACTAATGCGGCAGTAGTAGGTGACCGCTTATCGGATATTAATGCAGCTAAAGATAATGGCTTAGTTGCCATAGGATGTAATTTTGATTTTGCACGAGACGACGAACTTTCTCAGGCTGATATAGTTATAGATGACTTAATTGAACTAAAAGCAATAGTATCACAGTTGAACAAATAGGGGGCAGTTTGCTGCGGCAGTTGCTCTCTTTCTTTATTAAGAGTACGGGCAGCTTAGTTTAATACAATTTTCAGTCACCTTGTAAAATAAAGGGAAGCTATGAGGCCTACAATTCATTTGATGTCGAGAGCATGGTTAATCTTTTACATAAGGATATTTTGTTTAGGGATTTTTCCAATGGAGAATTTATCACAGAGACCAGAGGGATACAAGAGTTTAAAGAACTGGCAGAAAAGTCGTCAAAGATTTTCTCTATTCGTCGTCAGACAATTACCAATTACAGTGCTATAGATGACAGAGTAGAAATACACATTGATTATGAAGCAATACTGGCTGTTGATTTGCCTAACGGATTAAAGATTGGAGATACGATTCAACTAAAAGGGAAATCTGTATTTGGAATTAATGAAGGAAAAATATCATTGATTGAAGATTATAGTTAAATAACTTGATGAGACATTGCATGATTAAGCTAACTGGTAACGCTAGTTGAA
Source organism: Paenibacillus sp. J31R122 (assembly GCF_056269185.1). NCBI lineage: Bacteria > Bacillati > Bacillota > Bacilli > Caryophanales > Paenibacillaceae > Paenibacillus > Paenibacillus sp. J31R122. The sequence continues at coordinate 69,422 of NZ_JBWDNM010000022.1, read as the reverse complement.
CAAATAAGGGGCAGTTTGCTGCGGCAGCTGCTCTATTTTTTTATTAAGCTAACTGGCAGAATAGTTGTCTAAAGAACGTAAAGTTTTAAACTGGAAAAAGATTTTGGCAGACCTGAGTGTCACTGACATACTGTTGTCCACATTAGACGTTTACAATTAGCTTTAGGAAAGGAGAGCGATACTAAGAGTGGCATATACACGCAAAATTGTCCCTGGGAGTATTTATGCCTTTGGAAGACAGGGAACAGAGCATAATAGAGACGACTGCCAGGTGATATTGCTGGATTAGCGGACTGCCTTTAGATTCGACATCCTCAAGTGAAGAAATCATAGATAATCAAGGAGGAGTACATGAAATACGCATATGCTTATGTGCTAGATACGATGGCGGATTGGGAGCTTGGCTTTGTAATTGCAGAGCTCAACTCAGGTCAATATTTCAAAAGTCAAGGGAGCCGTATTCCTGTCAAAATGGTTGGGGCTTCCAAACGTCCGATCACAACAAAGGGCGGCATGACGATCCTACCGGATCTGACGGTAGATGAGATCACACATGAAACATCCGCGATATTGCTCTTGCCGGGGGCAGACAATTGGAATGATCCCGAACATGCACCAGTTGTCAAAAAAGCAAAACAACTGCTGGACGCAGGCGGCAATGTTGCAGCAATATGCGGAGCGACCACCGCACTTGCCGATTCCGGTTTATTGGATAATCGTCTACACACGAGCAACAGTCTGGAGTATTTGACTTTGTTCTGCCACGAATACAAAGGCGCTGCCTGTTATAAAGACGAGAAGATCGTTGTAGACGGCAATCTTATCACAACCGGTGCAGCCGGCGGACTTCTATTAGCGCGTGAGGTTATTGCGCTGCTGGATCTATTTAAAAATGAAACGTTAGAAGCGTGGTATAACTACTTCAATACTGGCGACTGTAAATATTTTTATACCATGATGGAGACGATGCAAGAGAGCAATTCATCCATCAGAAATTAAACATACCTATATAAAAGTTTCTGCAATTAGAGTAGAGGATTGGCTAGCAGACTGAAAATAAGACTGGAGCGAGAAAGACGGCAAGCCGCTAGGCCGCAAGTTCGCAGCTGGCGGCCATTGTTATGGACATTATGGGACCTATTTTATTATAAAATGAATGATGACTGCCTAGGCAGCATTGTGCTAACGGGTAATTATAGTTGAGTAGGAGTTGCATTTAATAATGCAGCTCCTCTTTGATTTATTTATGTATTTTGAATAAACTGTATAGTAGAAGGGATATCAATGAAAGGACGGGTATGAAATGAAGAAAAAAGCAGCGGTAAAATTAGATGATCTAATTAATGAGATTGAAATTCAAATGGATGAGACCGTTACATATATAAACACCCTGACAGGAGAAGTTATAGTATTATCGAGAGAAGAGATGAGAGCGGCAGAAGATGAAGAGCCGCTTGAAAGCTATCCAGATTGGCAAAGAGAGAACATTGAACAAGCAATAAAAATAATAGAGGATGAAGATGAGGTTTACCTCGATTTCACATTAAAAAACAAGTACCATGAGTATGAAATAGTAGAAGAATTTATCGGGACATTAAGTGAAGCTGAGATCCGAGAAGAATTGTTTGGAGCTATTCGAGGAAGAGGAGCATTTAGAAGATTTAAAGACGGGATCAGAGAATATGACGTCGAAAAACAATGGTATGAATTCAAAGAAAAAAAAGTAAAGGAATTAGTTATTGAATGGTGTAAAGAAAAGGAAATTGTAATAGAGGAATGAAGTATGGAGTTGCCCCGATGGATTTCGATTTCCCCTTTCTGAAACAAGAGATTAAAACGGCGGCTATGCAGGTCTTTGCCGAAATGCATGAGACGTACCGGGAAGATCGGGTGATCGCTTTTGCGTTGTACAGCGACGAAGGCGCCATGACGGTATGCCCTGCCGTCAATACGGAAGCGCATCTCGAAGACATGGTCACGGGCGATGCGGAACATGCGTTGTATTTCAAATACGAGCCTGCGGAATGGAAGTTCGAAGGTCAAGGGGCGGTGGCGGCCTTCGGCGCGATTTGCGAGAAGCTGCGAAGTTTCGTCCTGACGGAGGAGCCCTCGGCAAGCCATGAAGACGGTCGCTTCGTGGCGTTTCGTGAGGAGTTGTATGAAACGTGCATCGAGGCGCTGGAAGAACTGGTACGCTCGGGCTTCTTTGCCCGTGCGGTCGGTCGCGACATTATCGTCTTGTTCGCGGTTTCCGACGAGTATGAGACAGATTCGTATATGATGATGATCCGGCGGCTGAATACCGACGACACTGTCCGCAAGGAATGCGCGGCTTATGCGAAAGAATGGGGCGATTAGCGCCGAAAGGCTCGCCTCCATTCCATTCGGGCACTTGTTACGCTAACGGGACACTTAAGTTGAATAACTAGCATTGTTGAGCAGGCTAAAGTAGTTTGCTCATTTCATTAACAGGCAGGATAGCTTAGCAACAAAAGAGTTCTTCTATTCGATACGAATTATAAATAGATACAAACTGAAAAATTGGGAGTGCTATGAGTTGATAAAGTTGTTTCAGTATAACTGGATGGTAAGAGATGAATGGTTTGAACTGTGCAAGCAAGTCCCAATAGAAGAATTGTTGTGTCATCGAATTGGTGGGGCAGGTTGTATTCTGTATACTTTCTTTCACATTTCAGACGTGGAATATAGTTGGATTCGAGGTATACAAGGTAAGCCTGATATACAAGTACAATTTGAGAACTATCAGACAATCCAGCAAGTAAAGGAACTTTCCGATTCTTGGCTCAAAGAAACACAGGCATTCCTTAATACATGGTCAAGTGATTTTGAAAACGAGACTGTGAGCGTTCCGTGGACTGAAGGTCCTTTTACCAAAGGTGAAATCTTGCATCATGTGATTGCCCATGAAATTCATCATATGGGTCAGCTATCCATTTGGGCAAGAGAACTTGGGCTTCAACCAATTTCAGCAAATGTGATTGGACGAGGGTTATTTTAAATAGAAGGTTGAACTAACGGGACACTATAGCATAACAATCACAGAACGAGGCTGCCGGCATAAATCGGCAGCCTCGTTGATCTACCGGGCAGGTTAGAGCAACATTATCTTTTAAGGAACGTATGAATCTGGGGGGGGGAGAAAATGGGTAGAAAAAGCATACCATCGATTGCCCTCATTCTCACAATAGTCGTTTTGGGGCTGTTTTTTTTATATTTCACAGATCTCGTCGATAAGTCGGAGTCTGTGATTCTTTTTAAAGAATCAGCCGATGATGTAGCAAATTCAGGAATGTGGATTTATGGCGGTGTAACGGCGGGACATGTGTATGTCGAGTTAAGCAATCAAGAGGTAAATCAAATTCGCTCCTGGCTTATTTCCGTGCCAGCGGACAGGGTTAAAGAAATTAAAAAAATATTTTACGAGATCAACGTCAATCCAAACCTCAGTAGCAGATTGGTCATAGGAACCGTAACCAGTCCGAGAGAATCGAAACAATAGGTGCGAAAGCATGTGGCAGAAACAATTACATGGGGTAGTACCAGCGAATCTGACACTACCCCTATTAATTATTCTACTTTCTCACATTGATAACCCGTTGCCATTTACGCTGGGCTGCTGTCAACGGCTGTACATAACGATAGTTTCCTTTCGGTGCAGCCCGTTTTACAGAGCCTGCTTTGAACCCATTTCTTGTTCCGGCAGGGATTGCAACTCGTAATCCATAAGTGGACATCACCCTGGCAATCGGAGTCGCGATGGACAAGTTTCCGCTTTCCGATTGAGCGAAATTCATGGCTACAGCATTTCTGCCAGGCGCTTGAAGCCATACAGACCCAGAGTCCCCTGCGACAGAGATAGGACGCGTTCCGCGAATCGTTGTCTGATTAGCTAAACGGAAAGTGCCGAAGGGATATGTGATATCACCGGTCCAATTCACGTCAATCACTGACCCGGTCACTGGACCTGTGGTACGACCTGTTTTAAACACATTTGTACCGACAGGGTAGCTTAGCAGATGGCCAGGCACAGTGGTTAAAAACCCGATGTTATTGGCCAAGTAACGTGGATTCAAAAGAGCGTTGGACGTAGGGAGGGCAATACATGAATCTTGGAAATTGTTTGCATTGGGAATAAGCCGAACAAACTGAAAAGCCCGGCCCACCCTGTCAGTAATAGTTCTGCCTCCGTCTAATGGTCCAGGCTGAAGAGTCTCTGCAAAGACCGGAGAGTTATTATTAATCAGCACATGGTTGTTACTAAGAATAAATAGCTGGCCGTTTCTAATTACAATGAGTCCAGCAGTTCCCGTACCTTGTGGAGTACCAATACTGACCCCCCCAGGAATAGGACGCCAGCGACTTCTTGGTGTTTGAGTTATTTTTCCCCCCTTCTTTTTGGGGTGAGCCCCATCCGCATAGAATTTTCCCGACCTGATAAAACGGATAGGAGCAGTTGCGCCAGATTTCAACATAGTTGATATAATATTGCCGTTTCGTACGGTTGAATGATTTTTGTCCGTATAAACATAGATCGCCGCACCTAATTCCGGTTTCAATGGATCGGTGTAACCTACTCCTACCGCATGGACATCACGACGTTTTAGCAAGGTATTCGTAATCCTGTTTTTCTGCCTAACAGCCTCTCTGAATGTCGCCATTGCTCAATCTCCTTTACAAACAGATATCGCATTCTATGCCGACTTGTTCATGAGTGATTGATGATAAAGCCTATCAAAGGGCAGTATGTCCCATGCTTATTCGCTTTATCGATTTGATGCTTTAACACTTTAACGATTTGATGCATCCTCACAAAACCGGTATTTTGTATGACTAATATTCAGTACTTTTTGATATTCGTAGTTAATGTTATCAATTAATATTAATGGTATTTTGTAACTATGTTCTGCAGACCATTGAGCTAACGGGCAGGATTGTGTGGTGACAATCGTCTGTTTTTTTTTGGCTCTAACAAATACCGTTATGGAATGGGAGTACTACAAAAGTTAGAACTAATCAACAACAGAAAAGAGGGATATAATCCTTGATTAGATGGAGAAGATGGGAGATTGGTGATGTATGACAAAGAATCGGAAATATGCTGGCGTAAATATTATCGCAATACTACTTGGAGTCCTATCTGTATTTGGGATTATTGCTTTTGCTGGGTTAGGGCTCACCAAATCCTCTTCAACGAATGATATTTATCTAATCCCTGAGGGCTTTGAGGGCGACATTCGAGTGAATTATAATGTTCAAGGTGCACCAGCACTTGAGAAGGAAGGTAAGTATGATGTAATTCCAATTAGAATCGATGGGACATATAACACCTCTAAACCTGATATGGAATACGGGCTAGTAACAGACCAATATTTCTATGTCAGTCATGAAGGGAAGCGAACTCCAATAGATACACTTTGTGTCAATGTTAGAGGAAATGGTTCATCCGAGATTGGTTCAAGCATCACAAGACATAACTATCTGAAAATCACCCGAACAAAGTGTAGTGAAGATTTTAGTGCTTGGGGAGAGTAAATACTCATAGTTAGTTGGTGAACGTAAATTGTTCACGAACAAAAAAGGGGTGACATATTTTTGAGGATAAAATATGTGATTGTCATAGTTGTAGGTGTAATTTTAATGATCTGTCAGCAAAACCATTATTTCTGATGGGACAAGAAATGGTTTATCAAATCCGAGCAAAGCAGGATATAAAAGTCGATCGTATTAATGTAAACTTCATGGAATTGGATAAAGTCGAGATACTTAGTAGAGGCGCTTCGATACCTGTTGAGAATATCAGTATCAAAAACTATTTATATAACGGTAACATGTCTCATCTGTTGAAATCTTCCCATGAATACAACAGCATCATTCAGAAATCAAATATTTCTTCCATAAGATACGCCAGAGATTATTTTTGGGAAGGTAATACAATTCGAATTGAAGACAAGTTCCATCCGGGGAATTTTAATGAAGACAGTCGTGAAAAATCAAGTATAAGTATCACGATTAATGATAAGGATTGGTCTGTGATAAATCCAATAGATGTAAGGCTGAATTACTTGGATGAAAACAGATATCATGGTTATTTTGGACTTTTGGTAGTTGAAGAAAAAGGGAGTGAAAACTTGATATTGGTTCAACGTCTGTTGGGCAACCATGTTACAGATTTGGTATGGCGTACCCTAACAATTAAAAACAATGGTCAAGTTCTTGAGAATCAATTTTCCATGAACAGCGGTCAGATGTTCCACAAAGAGTTGATTATATTAACCTCACCAACACTTCACCATTTTCATTAGGGTACAAATCAAACATTCTAAAAGGATGGCCTTCCTTATTCTTTCCGCTGCTATTTCCGTTTGTAACCGCATCACTTGGACTCATATTAATAGTAATTGGCAGTTTATCGACATTCATCGGGCAAAAAAAGAAAAGAAGGTTGCTTAAGCGTTAGTATATAATGTATCTATTGAACTCCCTTGGTAACTATAGTTGAATGACAGACATTGATGAGCAGGTGCTACGGTATCCTGCTCATTTTATTAAGATAACTGGCAGTATAGTTAAATAAGATTAGGTCATTCATGGTAAAGTATAGGTATTGTTAAAGGCTGTATAAAATGCAAGATAATGACCATGAATTAATAAAGCAAATGGCGGAAAATATGGACAGGATTTTACATGAGATAGCCAATTTGAGTAGAAGTGAGGATAAAAGATTCACCGTTGGGATTTCGGGTCATGGTGCATCTGGAAAGACAACTTTCGCCAATAATCTTTTAAAGCTTCTGGGACATGACGATGTAAATTATATCAATACGGACCCCTACATTATCGGTTCTCATCTTAGGAAGTACACTTTAATCAACTATGAATACACGAATGAACACTATCAAGAGAAAATGACAGCTTGTCATCCTGCTGCTCATAATATATTCGCTTTAGAGAGAGACATTCATATGATGAGAGAGAAGAGCGTAGAATTCAATATGATTTATTTATGCATCCTTATCATCGGAATTTTGATTTAATTTTAAAAAATTCCAATGAAAACTATATTACTGAAAAAGGGTTGTATTAATTAAAATTTATGTAATACATATAACTCGAATATAGCAAAAGAGAATGGAGATATAATTACAGGTCCACCTGGACCCTTGAATTTAGAGAAAATTGACATTCTTATTAATGACTTTGAAACAATAAAAGAATCAAATGCCAGAATTGCTTGGAGGAGGGTACTATGGACAAAGAGAAACTCATCCGTAAATTTGATAATCAATCCAATATTTACGAAGTAAGAAGGAAGAAGCATTCGGAACGGAAATGGCGGGAAAAATTGATCGGAAGTGCAAAGGGGAAGGTTCTTGAGGTAGCAGTAGGTGCCGGAGCGAATTTTTACTTTTACCCCAAAAATGTAGATGTGACTGCTGTCGATTTCAGCGGTGCTATGTTATCCAAGGCAAGAGAGTCCGCCAGGGCTAGCAAAATTCGTGCCACATTCATTCAATCCGATATTGAATCTATTTCGTTTCCAGAAAACTCATTTGATACCATCGTCTCGACATTATCCTTTTGTGGCTACGAATATCCTGTTAAGGTGTTGGAATCTTTTAGCAGGTGGTGCAAGCCGGGCGGTCAAATTTTGTTAATGGAGCATGGTCTCAGTTCAAACCGATTGATTGGCAGCACCCAAAAGATCATCGAGCCGGTATTCCTACGTGTTATCGGCTGCCATCTGGATCGTAATATGATCAATATTTTTCAACAGTCCCCGATTTATATACATCATATGGAACGCTACAAGTTTAATACCGTTCATTTGGTGTGGGCGTCGCCAAACAAAGGAGAGGGTTAAAGTGTGTTAGGGGGAGTAGTATTATAAGTATATGGAAGCTGTATGATGTGATAAACAGATTCAGGGATTCAATTCGTACACATTATAAGCCTACTCATTGCAATTAAAAAGCTTATCTATTATTTTTAAGGATTGAATATACATTTGTATCGTATGCCTCTCCATATTGATACATATAATCCCTCAAAACGCCTTCTTTTTGAAATCCAGCTTTAGTTAGCAATTTATTAGATGCTTCATTATCTATAAAAACAACTGCCCCTATGCGAGTAAGGCCAAATTCATCAAATCCATATTGAATTACTTTAGATACAGCTTCGAAGGTATAGCCCTTTCTCCAGTGTTCAGGTTGTATTTCATATCCTATTTCTGCTCGTTTATGTTTGGGGGACCAAGCCTTAAATCCGATAGTTCCAATTATCCCTTGAGTTCCTTTTATTTCAATTCCCCAACGAATTCCTCTTTTCTCCTTGTAACTATTTGCAAAAAAATCAACAAATGCTTCTGCTTGTTCTCTATTATCTAATGTTTCTTGTCCATAATATCGAGTCACATTTTCATTAGAAAAACAAGAGAATATGCCATCGGCATCATCCTTTGAGAGTTCTCTTAGTAACAATCTTTCTGTCTCTAATGTTGGAAACATTTTTCTCTCCTCCCTGTCTATCTATATAGATTAATAGAAAGATGGTTTGAATACCAACCATTTTTCGAGGAAACGAAAAAAGGGACTTAACATGATTAAAGTCCCTTTTTTGTCTATATACCGAACGATCTAAGATCAACGCACTTTATTGACTAATTGGCAGACGTAGCACATTAGAAGACACCAGCAAACTGCTTGCCGCTTGTACAATCCCCTTTGTGATCGTGTCATTGGCACCCGTTTTTATTGCTTCGGATATGTTTAACATTTTAGTTTGCTTAATCGCCGCTTTTCCTGCATTCATCAATTCCAGAAGCAACTGCGTTTGCTCTTCGTGCGTTGTCGCGACGTTAAGCTTACTTTGTACTTCACCCAGTTTGGTTTCGAAATCGTTCATGATGCTCTGTAAAATTATTGATGGGTCTTTGTCAGCGATTATGGTCACTTCTTTCTGGAAAATAACTTTATTCTCCCCGCTATTTGGGTTGACGATAGCCGCCTGAATAACCGCGGTTGCAATATTCGCCTGTTCAGGAATGGAGGCGGTGCCGTATGGCGTGATATTGAAAAGAGAACTTCCGGATACCTTTTTCCATACCAGTGCTTGCGTCGGAATGTCAATAGAGGCAACCTTTAAACTATAATTACGCTGATAGCCGCCGCTAAGTTTAACCGATGCCTGTGCCATTGATCGGATATAGGCAACTGTCCATGCATAGGCGGCTGGTTCATCATGTTTCAGCTTTTTCTGGAAATTCATTATTGTAGACTGAACATCATAAGGAGTGACGTTAAGATTCCTCAGAATCTTGCTTATTTTGTAATAGGTTGATTGACTAAGCTGATTAGTTATGGCTTTCATCAGGATGTCCGTCATTTTCTGATTATTACCTAAATGACCTAACAGCTCGATTGGAGACAATTGCGAAAGATAATATTGAACATGTCCTTCAATACCTCTGAGATCCTTGCCATCCCCAAAAATGAACGAAACAACATCCTCCATCGTTAGTTTCGTTTCTCCACCTGCCGCAGCTATGGTACTTAGTGTCAGCAGAAACTCGGGATCAGACAAGATGTCTTCTAACCCAGATTCCAGTTGATCGTATGGAAGTGAACCTATCGACAAAATGATATGGAAAAGCTTCTTTTTCAATTGGACCTGATCAACAGATGCAGGAAGCTTGAGTTTGATTTTGTTCCAGATCGGATCAATCAAGGACAGGTCGCTTATCTCGTCCAGTTCTGCAAATTCAGAACTTAGCTTACGTACATCCTCCAAATCTGCAGGATCACCTGCGTCAAGAGCGGCACGAAGCATGTTGCTCCATTCTAGGAACGGCGCCCCTTCCTCGTATGTTACGGTAAAGCTGCTGTTGTACCGCGTTTGATTACCATCGTTATCCGTGGCAAAGATTAGAAGGGAGTGAGTGCCGCTTGGCAATCTGGGAGTAATTGCAGTCAACGTCTCAGATGCTTCGTCATAACTGAACGGCACCATCCTATTGTCGACCCCGACCATGCACATGCTAAGATTTATACCGGAGTCCAGATCGTATACTTTGGCAGTGATCTCCGACCAAGCCGTCGCTAAGTTATTGCCGTCAGCGGGAGACACCGATTCAATAAGCGGTTCTAAACGATCTTGAGGGTAGGTTGTCACCGTAAGGGCTGGGCCGTCCGTCGTCCAACTGCCATCGGAACGCTGCGTCTCCACCTTTAAGTTGTAGGTGGTATTTGGCCACAGATTAGTTGCATCAAATGTGGTGATATTTCCGTTCACTGCCCCAAGGAGTATGCTATTTCCATATATTCTGTAACCCATACTCTCTTTGGCAGGCGTCCAGGATAAACGGAGTGAATTCGCTTCGATATTCGCTGCTTCCAAGACGCTGTTTTCCCATACTGAGAGCCGGACATTGAAGCTTCCGTTGTATTCCTGCAATAATTTCTCATCATGGTCTAAGACACGAATGTTTAAGGAGTGCGTACCGTTTTGTAAATTCGAGCAGTACGTAAATACCAAACCATGCATATAATTCGGCTCTATAAGTTGTTGGTCATCGACCATGATAATGATCGATCCTGTTTCTGCTAGTGGAATCCCGAGTCCAAAGCTGATGATCGTAAAGTTCTCGGTAATCGTTGCGCCGTCTCCCGGACTTACGCTTCCGATAATAGTTGTTGAATCAGCAGCTTCTCGGGTGCCTCCACTCTCTTCCGCATAGGCAAACTGGGGAACGAAAAGCATGAGCAAAAAACCTACAATGAGCAAATTTGACATTCTTAATCGATACGACTTCATAATCTCCTCCTTAATCACACTCATTATTCATTTAGAGTAATAATATACCATTTAGTTCGCGTTTTGAATATATAATTTATCTTAATCATAAGCTATCTATGGGTGCCAAAGAGGTTAAAGTTGTTGATATAGTAGAGGAAAACATTAGGTTCGGGTATAATTCAGCAAAAGCCTGCAATGTGCAAATTGAATACATTATTAGTGATGTAATGGTTTAAAGAAAAAAATGGAGGCATTACAAAAGTGAGGAAGAATATGAGGAAGAATATGAATATAGTTCTTATAGGTATGTCTGGAGCTGGTAAGAGTACTTTAGGTTTGTTGCTTGCAAAAGCTTTAGGAATGGATTACGTGGATACAGATATTGTTATACAACAACATGAAGGTAAGTTGTTACAAGATATAATTGATAATGATGGTATCGAAAAATTTATGGAAGTCGAAGAAAAAATTGTGTCTGAATTGCAACTGAAAAATTGCATTATATCTACAGGTGGAAGTGTTATATATTCAGAAAAAGCTATGCATGTCCTTAAACAGGGTGGACAGATTATTTATTTACATGTCCCATATGAAGAAATTAAAAGGAGACTAATAAACATAACAACCAGAGGTATTGTAATAAAGAAAGGAAATAGTCTTAAGGACGTTTACGAGGAAAGAGTTCCTCTATACATTAAGTATAGTGATAAAACTCTTGATTGCTCAAATAAGGATATAGAACATTGTGTTAGTGAAATTATAGTGAAAATACAAGAAAGTCATTGCGATAATTCAAATGACGGGTAAAACAAATCAAATATGATAAACTGAAACCTGAGGTGACAATTATGAGCAAATATACAACGGTAAAGCTGAGACGAAGAAGCTCACAAAGGAGGTGATCATCAAAAATTAAGAAATGAGGGTTTTATTATGAAGCAGGAATATTTTGTCCGTGATCAGTTTAAATTAGGATATTCTATTTATGGGAAAGGCGCCCCGGTCGTAGTGATTGGGAGCAGTATATATTATCCGCGCCTTTTCTCCAAGAATTTGCTAAGTTTATATACATTTATTTTTTTGGATCATAAGGGATTTGCACCATATTTAGGTCAAGATAGACCTCATCGTGATAATTACGCCTTGGATGCAATTGTGGAGGATGTTGAAGAGGCCAGAAAGCTACTCGGTCTGGACCAATTTGGATTGATTGGTCACTCAGGTCATGCTTTTATGGCTATGAGTTATGCACTCAAATATCCTCAGCACGTAAGCAGGCTGGCACTGCTGAATACAGCGCCAGATAACAGCAACGCTCGGCAAAAGGGCAGTATTGATTTTTTTGAGCAGACAGCAGATGTTGAGAGAAAAGATGCTTTTTATGCTGATTTTTCACATTTTGAAGCAAGGGTCGCCCAAGATCCGGAACATCGATTTATCCATATGAACATTTGCATGAGGGCTCACAGCTTTTATGACTTTACATTCAATTCTGACTATTTGTGGGAAGGTGTTCATACCAATATGGATGTAATTGATTATTTATGGGGAGAAGAATTTGCCCGCTTCAATTTATTGGAGGCTATGACTAAGCTGAATAAGCCGCTGTTTTTAGGATTAGGGCGATATGACTATTTAGTTTCTCCCGTTTCCTTGTGGGATGGGATTGAAGTTTTGCATCCAAGTGTGCACAAGGTTGTTTTTGAGCAGAGTGGGCATAATCCGATGCTGGAAGAGCCTACGTTATTTGATAGGGAGTTTGTCAGTTGGCTGGGTAATAAGGTTTGAATAACTAGCAGTTATGAAGAGCTTCTACGTATTGTAGGGACTCTTTGGAGCGAAGCAATAAATAAATTTCAAAGTCGCCAAAATGGCGGCTTTTTTTTAGGATATTATTAGATCAAGGAGCCTTTATTTTTACAAAGTCGAAAATAATCCATCTACAGGAATTCTAATACCACCATTAGGTGAAAATATTGAAAATCTTCAACAGAGTGGCGAGATTTTTTTTGGATATTATATTAATTACGAATTAGCAGGAGTTATATCTTATAAAATAGAAGACAAAACTTTAGACATTCATCGTTTAATGGTAGCCCCTAATCACTTTCGCAAAGGAATCGGGAGAATACTACTACAGTACATAGAAAAGGTTGAAAATCATATTCATGAGATCATTGTTTCAACGGGAGCCAATAATAGCCCAGCTAAAAACTTATATATTGATCATGGATTTAGTGAAATTGGAAAAGTGGAAGTAACTAAAGGTTTATTTATGTCCAACTTTAAAAAGAAAATGAAGGAAATATAAAAGCAAAACTCTTGATTGCTCAATTGAACAATAACTAGAACGATGGATCGATGTAGCCAATTGGCTTGCCGACAAGGGCAATCGAATAATTCACTACTTGCGAATCCGAAAAGTATGGGTTCTATAAGCCTTACCTAAAGATTAGCCGCATGCGTGCGGCTAATCTTCGTTACATAAGCATCTTCCGAACCAGTTGAGTCCGGCTGCTGACATCCTGCTTCTCGAAGATCGATTTCAAATGCTTCTTCACCGTTACCTCGCTCAGATACAAGCGGGAGGCGATCTCCGCATTGGTCAACCCCTCGAGCACGAGAGAGGCTACCTCCTTCTCCCGGGCGGTCAAGCCGCAAAGCTCCGAAATCCCGCTTTTGCCGCCGCTGACGGGGGAAGCATCTGCACCAGTGTCGTCCGATTCCTCGAGTGGAAGTTCGATACGAAGGCCCGAGCGCTTCACCAGCTTCCGGATATAAACATGGAGCTGCTTGCCCTGTGTATCCCGAACGAAGACGGGCGTCGGTGTAATGCCGTCGTAGTTCGTATGGACGGCCTGATCGGCCGTATCGAAACCGAGGCTCTCGTGAGCAGCCTGGAAGAACGGGTGAGGAGGAGGCGTACGCAGCAAAAACTCGCCGGTGAACATCAAACCGTGGAGAAAGTGTCCGATGACCGTATGCTGGGCTGCATTCTCGTAATCGTTTTGATCGATCATATCAATAAACCAGCCCGCGCGGGTATGCTCTGGAACGGCGAACCGCTTAAGCTCTTCTTCCGTAATGCTAGAGAAATAGGAGCGGGAGCACGGATGCTCCATCAAATACGGCATCGTCTTCCGGTTGATAGGAACCAACGCGATGAGTACCGCTATCTTTCCGTCGTCGTTCCGCATGACGCGAAGCACGTCATATCCGAGCTCAAACAACCGGTCCATATTGAACCATTTCAACGAATATAGGTTCTGCTCCGTAGTCAGCGGAAAGTCGAAACGGCGATTCGTAGCGGCATCGAACAGTTTGATCGTCTGCGGCGCTGCCGTTTCCTGCCGGTACTGTACATAGCGCTCCAGCTCGGCGCGGTGGCTTAGGCCGACGGACTCGAATGGGCGGGGAATAGGATCGAACCAATTCATTATGGCACGGATCAGAGCGTCCCCGGCATAATACGTAAGCTCCAGCGCTTCGTGATTGCGCAAATCCCGCGGCGAATTTTTAAATCCTTCATAGGCATGGAGGATGGCCCTGGTTTGAAGCCGGTCATACAGCTGGGGCGAGCGCAGACGCAATTCTTGAATCACAGCTTCACGCATCAAAGCGTGAACCGTCCAGCCGCTGTCGGTTCTCCGTACGAAAGAGAAACGGATGAGCTGGTAAAATTCGGGGGAAGTCACTTCCTTCTCCATCATAAAAGAAAGCGTATCCTGATTGAAATAACGCAGCACGGCGGCGGCTTCGACAAGCGGGCGCATATGCTCGCCCGGAATTTCCCGCAGCCACTGGCTTACGATGAATGGCAGGCTGTCCGCCTCCTCTGCGCTCCGTTCTTCGTCGGCCTTCGGTGACTGATTCTCCCAGAAAAACGCAAGCAGAGAAAGCGTTAAGGGATGCCCCTTGGACCTGCGCCAAATATCCCGGACTAAAGACGGATCGGATATTTGGCAATAGCGGGCGTATCGTTCGACCGCTTCAAACGGAAGATGATCCAGATAAATTCTCGCGATGTGCGACCGCCAGACGGGTGAGAGAATCCACGCTTCGGAGAGGGCGTGGCGTCCGGCCGTGACGATCAGCACATTCTCGTGAAGCTGCTTGAAAAAATATTCGCGCAGCCAATGATCGAGCGCTTCCATCGTTTCGTAATTGTCCAGAAACAGCACCAGCCGTTCGGACGCCGTCTTATCGTTCAGCATGCGGATACTTCTCTCCAACAAAGAAGAAGCTTCCAGGTCCTCGTCGTCAAGCTCCAAGATTCTTAATGTCCGCAATATATGTAAGCAAAAAGCATCCGGAGAACGCCAAAATCCTTCGCTGTCCATTGCAATCGAGGCAATTCCCCTTAATCTGACCTGCCGCTGCAGCTCGTCGAGCAGACAGCTCTTGCCGACGCCGGCCGTTCCGAAGAGGTGGATCAGCCTCTTGGCTCGCCGCTCATCCTCAAGGATGTTGATAAAGGCGTTAATTTCAGCGGAGCGTCCGACCATCAGCCGGCTTTCAAGCTCCTCCATTCTGAATTGCATCATCCGTTCACCCACTTATTCCATAACATTACATCAAAAAAAGTCTACCTCCAAATTATACACACTCATATATCATTTGAGCACCTGATTTTTACAGAAGGGTATTCTTTTGGATGCATCCTTTCGGGTAATATCGCGACGACAAAGGCGATGGTAGGATATGAACAGGCGAGATGCTGCTTGAAAGGATGAAGAAGCATGGCGAAGGTTAGCCGATTAGAACACATAACGCTGTATGCTCATGATGTGCGCAGGCTGACAGCCTTCTATGAAGCGGCTCTCGAGCTGAAGGGGGCGGAGGCGCCCGGCGAGGACGGGACAGCCGGGCTCGCCATCGACCCTTCCTCAGGGCGGCACGAGCTGTTCATCATGAACAATCTGCATCATATGCACTTGGCTTTCAGCGCAGATACGTTGAACGACTTCAAGGCGGTATGGCGCAGATTGAAGGAGCTGGGCGTTTTTACCCAGGGGCCGTATTGGCAGAAGGAAGGACCTACGTTTTCTTTTTTCGATCCGGAAGGGAATCATGTGCAAATCATTTGGCCCGTTCGGGCAGCGTGGCCGGTTGGTAGTAGGGTTACGTTCGAACAATTGGAAGAATGGGCGGACCGAATCTGAACCGAATCTGACTCCGACGAATTCCAAACCGATTCGCATGGTTTGCCGGCAGAGCTTCACGCAAAAAAAATCTATCCAATGAAAAGGAGAGGTAATCACAATGTCTAAAGGTACTAACGGAAGTAACACTTCGAATGGAGGCATGCAGACGAATGCTTTCGCCGCGACTTTAACGGCAGGCACATTCACTGCAGCTCCGCAGATGGTAAACGACAGGCTGACTTATCATAAAGCACTGTTGGAGTCGAAAGGCATAACGTCTTTGTCCGGTCTAGGCACGCTGCGGATCAGCGGCAGCATCGTTCCCCAGCAGGGCGTGACGAAGCCGGGAGCAAGCATCATAAGCGGAGGAACGATGGTGCAGTCCACGACCCGCATCGTCTCCAGTCAGAAAGGAACACCAACGGTGGAGACCTACAGCGGAAAGGCCGATATTCTGACGGCGATTCCGTTCACAAGCAAGGACAAAGCCTTTCTATCGTTGCCTTCCCTAACGGCTGCCGGATCCGAAATCTTAATTGATACGGCTTACTGGGTCGCCACTGAGGTGTACCTCGCAAGCGGAACGAATATCGTCATCAAATATCCGCATCGCAACCTCATCATTCTCGCAGAGAAGTTAACGGTCGAGGAGAACGTCACATTCAGTTGGGAGCGTCCTTACCGTACTGCTCCTCCGCAAATCAACCCGGCTCCGGCTACACCGGGCGCTGCACCGATGTCCACGACGCTGGTCGGGATTCCGGGTACGAACGGAACATCTGGCTGGACCGGGTATCGAGGGTACGACGGCGCCCCCGCGCCGGAGCTCGAGGTATGGGTGCTCGAGATGACAGGAAGACCGCGATTTGATTTGCGCGGCCAGGACGGCACACAAGGCGGTCAAGGACAAAATGGCGGCACCGGTGGCAAAGGTGGTAAAGGCAAGCCGGCCGTGCTGGACTGGGCAGGCTTCTGCAAGGCGGGTGCTGGTGCCGGAGGTAACGGCGGCAACGGCGGCAACGGCGGCAATGGCGGTACTGGAGGCAACGGCGGCATGGGGGGCAGACTGAGTTTATATGCACCTCAGCCTGTCTTACAGCAGTACGCAACGGGGTTCGATATCCGTATTGAAGGGGGCAGCGCAGGTATCGGCGGAGCTACGGGATTACCGGGTATCGGCGGAGAAGGTGGAGCTGTAGGAGACTCAAAGGGTTCTTGCGGTCCGGGACCACGGAAGCCCGGTTTGCATGGAGCGACGGGAGTTCAGGGCAGTCCAGGGCCAAACGGTCAGACAGGCGGTGTCCTGCCTTATCCGATCGGCTTCTTCACCATCGAGGCAGACGATTTCAGAAGGAAAATGCTGGAACCTTCGATCAACCATGTCAGCCCGCTTTATGTCAAGCAAGGCGAGAGGGTGACAGTATATGGAAAACGCTTCACGATGAGTGATATCGTGGTGATAGACGGTATTGAGACCGCTACGACGGTCGTAAGCGATACATGCCTGCATTTTACGATACCTCAACTGTTCGGCGGCTCGCGTACGTTCCAGGTCCGTCAAACGGATTCGACGTTGTCCAATTACGCTTCCGTTTATGTTCTTCCTCAGATTTTGAATATCGAGCAGGAAGGGATGGAAGAGCGGAAGCCGGATGAGTTGCTCCGCGTCAAGCCGGGCATGAAGGTTACCTTGAAGGGAAGCGGCTTCGCGGAAGGAACGCTTGTGCTCGTCAACGATCATGAAATGCCGGATGTCCGTCTGACTAACTCGACGCAAATCGAATTTACAATGGTTCGTCCTTCCGATACGGAGATCAATGCATCGGGCGAACGTGTCACCTTGAAGGCACGTTTCGCGGACGGCACGCTGTCTAATACTTTCCATCTGGAGCTTGAGACGTATCATATGCTGGTAATAGGCGACTCCGTTAGTTGGGGCCAAGGGATGCAAGAGCACGAGAAATTCTACTCGCTCGTTGGCGCGGTGATTCAGGCCAAGAGTGGTAATATCAAGCAGTATACGAGTGTTTTGGCGCATTCGGGGGCGACGATCGGAGTCGGCGATCCAAACACCGCCGAGCCGGTGGACGGCGAGGTGCCGACGTCTTATCCGACGATCCTGCAGCAGTGCGACCTGTTCACCGGCCGCAAGGATAAAGTCGATCTGGTCCTGATGGACGGCGGGATGAACGACGTTGAAGTCACCACCATTCTGAACCCGTTCAACCCGGCGAATCTGGATGAGCTGTTGGAGTTGCATCTTAATCAAAGCATGTATAAACTACTGGACAAAGTTACGAAAGATTATCCTAAGGCTAAAGTCATCGTTACAGGATATTATGCACCGATCTCCCGCAAGAGCGATCTGGCGGCGGTCGAGGCGTTGCTGATCGCCCTCGGCATCCTCGTGGGAGGCGCCGGTGGAGGTGCGGCTGGAGGCATTTTCGGTCTTGCTGAATTCGAAGCGATTTGCAACCGCTGCGAGAAGTTGGAGAGAGAATCCAAGATGTACCTGCAGCAGGCCATTAACCGCAAAAATGGTGAGCTGAATACTCCTCCGCGGATCTTCTTCGCCGATCCTAACTTCGGCCCGGACCATGCGGCGCTTACCGACGATCCGTACCTGTTCGGCGTTAACCTGGACCTTTCACCGCAGGATTTCATAGCGAGTGACCGGCTGGTGTCCTGCACGGAGGCAGGCTGTACCGGTTTTGATATGGAAAAATGCAAACGTGCCTCAATGGGCCATCCGAATCCGAAGGGCGCGCAAGCTTACGCAAACGCCATTATGCAGCTGTTATAATCCTATTTTCAAAGACGAAGCAGGAAGGGGAGTGTCGGCTATATGCCGGCGCTCCCCTTTAAACACGTTTGAAATCACTAATATAGTGTATGAGACTAAACATGTCGGAGGACAAGAACTTGTAAGCATATGGAGTCGCGCACTGCGCGGTGTTTTTGTTTTAACGATATATGTTCCTGTCTTTGGTCCAGGATTGCATTCCTGAGAAAGACGTACCTCAATATCTATAATATATGTTTTATACCGGTTAGGCCTGTATTTGTTCATTGCGAAGAATATTGTAGAGCAGCATAACGGAATGATCTATGTCCAAAGAAGAACTAATAATTTAAGAAAACTTTTATTTTTAACGCCATTTCTTTTTAAGTAGTTTTCCTTATCCTTGAGTGAATGATTAGGAGGAAACTTAGGATGAAGAAGTGGACTTTTTGGATTGTTATACTTTTGCTGCTTGGCTATGGAGTTGCTCAACACAAACCGAAAGTCGTAAACGAGAAACAACTGGACGAAGCTTATCAAGCTCCAAAGGTGACTTCCCAAAAGAACGAACTTACGGTAAATGTAACAAAAGATCAGATTTTTAAGGGTAATTTGTTGTTGGTCAATAAGGATCATCCTGTACCTCAAGGGGGTGCAGAGTCCAATGCGGTCAATCTATTTCAGCATAAAGAACTGGTAAAGGGATTCGATTTACTGGACAACACGATTCAGTTGTCGCCAAGTATGGTGCAAAAATTTTCAACAATGATTGAAGCTGCAATAAAAGAAGGAGTAAGCCATTTTATAATTAGCAGCGGTTATCGAGACAACAAAAGACAAAATGAACTCTATAAAGAAATGGGTGCTGAATATGCGATGCCAGCAGGCCATAGCGAACATAACTTAGGCTTATCGGTTGATATTGGATCAACTCAAGCGAAGATGAATCAAGCACCTGAAGGAAAATGGTTGAAAGAAAACGCATGGAGATACGGGTTTGTCTTACGTTATCCAAAGGACAAAACTGCCATCACAGGCACTTTGTATGAGCCTTGGCATTTTCGCTATGTGGGTTTCCCGCACAGTGCAATTATGCAGGAAAAGAATTTTGTCTTAGAAGAATATTTGGATTTCTTGAAAGAACAGAAGACCATTACGACTACAATAGATCATCAAACCTATGAAATCTTTTACTATCCTATTTCCAGAAACACAACCATCAACATCCAAGTGCCGGCGAATGGTCGCTATGAGATTTCAGGCAATAATATGGACGCTGTCATTGTAACCGTGTATTCCTGATCGGGGCTCATGAGCAACTCGGATATTATTTTGATAGGCATTTTAGATTCGAATCGTTTTTATATTTACAAATCTATAAAAGTAGATATAATAATCTATATGGAACCTTTATTGATTTATAAAGCTTTGTCTAACGAGACCCGTAGTCAAATTATGCTATGGTTAAAGAATCCAGAGGAATTCTTTGATGAGAAGCCTTATTTACAACAAGGACTCAATTTTCGAATTGGAGTTTGCGTAGGAGATATTCAGGCTAAAGCGGGACTTGCACAGTCCGTTATCTCGAGTTATTTGTTGACTATGCAAAAGGCTGGTTTGTTGGAATCTGAGCGAATAGGGAAATGGACGTACTATCGTCGGAACGAAAAAACAATACAGAGTTTTTCAGAGTACATCACAAAGAAACTATAAAACGGAAAGGAGGTCTTTTTTTTTGTAAAAACATATCTATAAATCTATATATATAAATACAAATGGAGGCTTACATTTAAAATGAAACAGGTTAACCCTTTACTTATCATTATTCTAGCTTTAGGCGTATTCGGCATCATTACAACGGAAATGGGTATTATAGGTGTTCTACCACAGGTAACGCAAAAATTTAATATATCGACTTCTCAGGCTGGATGGCTTGTAAGTGTATTTTCTTTAGTCGTTGCCATTTCAGGTCCATTCCTGACATTACTCACTTCCGGAATTAATCGTAAAGTCATTCTATTAACATCGGTATTTATTTTTGTGATTTCAAATATTGTTTATGCTTACACAACTATGTTCGATGTAATGCTAGTTTTCCGTATTCTCCCTGCAATTTTTCATCCAGTATTCTTTTCGGTTGCTCTTGTGACCGCAGCAAAACTTGTCCCCTCGGAAAAAAGCAGCAAAGCGGTCACAAAGGTTTTCGCCGGAATAACGGTCGGATTTGCTTTTGGCGTGCCCTTGACTTCATATCTCGCGGAAAAGATTTCGTTAGAAGCCGCTTTCCTATTCGGTGCTGTTGTAAGCGTAATTGCATTTTTAGGGATACTAGCTTGGCTTCCTTCGATGCCTGTTAAGGAAAAAATGTCATATGGCAAGCAGCTTGGTATATTACGTAAACCTCAATTGTGGTTAAATATAGTAATCGTTATTTTTATTTTTGCAGCTATGTTTTCTGTGTACAGCTACTTTGCTGAATATCTTGGACAAGTAACACATATGAACGGGTCATGGATAAGTATCATGTTGATGGTCTTTGGTATAATGATGATTTTTGGGAATTTTTTGTTTGGGAGTTTTTTGTATAAAAGCTTTACTAAGACCGTTATCATGTTTCCACTGCTATATGCGGTAACTTATTTATTCGCTTATTATATGGGTTCATATTTCATTCCCATGATTATTATCGTATTTATTTGGGGGGCAGTGCATTCTGGCGGACTTATTGTAAGTCAAGCATGGTTAACGGCAGAGACGAAAGAAGCTCCCGAATTTGGCAACAGCTTGTTTGTCTCATTTTCCAATCTTGGAATTACTGTAGGTGCTTTTATTGGTGGTTGGTTTATTTCACACTTGGGGATACAGCAACTCATTTGGAGCGGAATAATGTTCACACTACTTGCTTTCTTATTGATCATCATAAAAATAAAATATTTCAAATCGAGGGTCATGGACTGAAAGTAGACAAGTACTTAGAGTACAGTTCGACCATAAAATATACAACAGTATAAAAAGGCAAAGTCACTCCTAACATTGGAGTGGCTTTTTTTCAAATACTATATTCGTCCCTCAAAACCGTTTTATGGGTGAGAAAAGGAAATTATGATTAAAATGATCATTTTTGACCTCAATCAAAGGACATTTCAAGTTCATCTAGAAATAATATTGGTAGGAATGGCGGAAGCTTTATTTACTACAAAATTAGGGTTAAGATTACACATTTAAGGGAGGAAAGATATGGAATCTATTCACTCATTATCTGACTTATTGAATTCGGGATTGACTAGCTCGTTCATGGAAATACCAAGCCAAGCGGCAAGAACCTTCGGTCAGTCCACTTTGTCTGCAACCGTGCCGATGAGCAAGCTGTTCTCCATTTATGAAATCGATTTAGAGGTTCAAAGGCAACTTATTCCTAGGAATGTGTCCGGCTTGATTGATTATGTTCTTTTGTATTTGGACCATGGTCAAAATATCTATTTTCCTGGCATCATCCTGTCAGCCCGCGGTGCAGGTTACTATGCTGCTGATACCGGGACGTACAGTCTGCAGCCTATGGAGAAATGTTATGTCGTAGACGGACAGCACCGACTGGCTGCTTTCCGTCGAGTGATGGAGACGCTGCAAAGCAACCTTGCAAGGGCTAAGGATCGTAGAGAATACGAACGCGTGGAAGAGATAACGGATAAACTCCGCAAGCTCTATGATTTCCCAGTCTCCGTTATGGTCTATCTCGATATCAACGCCAAACAGGAACGCCAGCTTTTTTCCGATATTAACAAGCTGCCGCGCAAGATCGGTGGGAATCTTGCAGTATTGCGTGATCAACGGAGGTTCTATCATATTATGGCCTCCAGGCTAGTGCTAGAGTACGACGTTATGAAGAGGCTCCCGACCGATATATATTCCGAACGAGGCAAAGATGAAGAACATCTTTTCTCATATTCACTCCTTATCGAATTACTGGTTGCCTTATTCGAAGGTCGTATGAAAGCCAATGTGAAAAATAATGGGTACCATTATTCGGAAGAAGTGCTGGAGCAGCAACTGGAGCAAGCGTCGAAGTACTTCAGCATACTAATTGAAGCATTGCCGGAACCGGACCGACGCGAAGCATGCTGGTCTGAAAATATACAGATCGCCCTTGCGCTCTTTCTACATCAGGAAGCGTTCAAGACATTGCAGTTCAACGTATATACACTTACTTATGCCGCTAAGATCTTTAGCCATATCGATTGGAAAGCGATTTACAAGGATGATGAGAAGGATCGGCTGCCGCGTAGAAGTCGGATTATGAAAGCTTACCATTATGTAAGCGGTTTCTTTAATGAACAGCATATCTTGCTTCTGGTTGATAAGGAGGATGTAGTCTAATGGATGGTTTGCGTTTACGGATGACTATTCACCCCTATTGTGAACATTTTGGAATGGCAACGGTGTCGCTTAAGGTTCATGATCTGCTTAACTATACGACTATCGATCCGATGGTGCAACGAAAATTAAGCGGGGGTCAGCAGAAAAAAATTGCGCTTTACCTCCAGGAGCGTGAATTGGATCACGTCTTCTTCGGACCCGTCACGCTCTCTTTGAGAGATGTAAGCGCATTCGCTAAAGAGGAAGATCATCTGGTTCTGCTGCATGGAGGGAAGCTCAGTATTCTAGACGGACAGCACCGGATTCAGGCTCTTGGACATACCAATGAGAAAATGCAAAAAGAAAGTCGGAAGTACGAGCGTGAAGTGATGAAGCTTAAGGTCAAATGCCGGAAATTACCTGAAAATAATGAGCTTCGTGAAGAGCTGGAGCAGACAGAGGGGCTACTAGCACAACTAGAATCTAGGCGTCTCGACCTGTTGGAGAGTGAGCTGGCCGTCCAACTCTATATTGGTCTTGGCGAGGAGGAAGAGAAACAGCTATTCGGTGACATCAACTCCAAAGTACAACTAGTAAGCAAGGAGCTTGGGCATGCTTTCGACGGGAGTGACCCGCTAAACACTGTCATTCAGCAGGTGGCCGGTTACAATGAGCTGCTAAAGACAGCCGGAATTGAGAGCCGGAATAACTTAACTGCATTTAACAAAAATTATACGTGCTATAGCTGGCTGTACGCGACAGCTTCCATGCTTTATACAGGCAAAATACAACCCTCCTATGAACTGGCTCGACTCATCCGCAAGGATCCGGCGGTTCATGTAGAGATTCTGCATCAATTTATGAACACAATTCTTCCGCATATGCCAGAGCAGCCAGGACTAACGAGCTTTATTTCGTCTAGCAGAGTGATGCAGGAGGCGATCGCTTTGTACGCGCATGGCTATCTTGTACAAGATAACGGCACATATAATCAGGAATGGATGTCCTGCTTGAACATTCTGAAGTTGGTGGAATGGACACATAACAATGAGGCGCTTGCCGAGAAGATGGGTAGGATGGACAACGGTAAATTGAATCTTATTCACGAGAAGTCGCTGAGAAAACATTTGATAGTCGTGGATTATTTGAAGGAATTGAAATAATATATTTCTCAATAAAAGTCGAAATTGGCGCAGATGTTCAATAGATTCTGATTGAAGTGTTGCAGCAGAAGAGCAGGCGTTACAGTAGCCTGCTCATATCTTTAAGCAAACGGGTACTTCCACGATGATCTCATTTACATAGTATTGTGGACGGATAAAGAAACACTATTGAAAAGAGACCAAATGAGGATACTTGAAAATCGTGTATCCTTTAGCTTTTCACCTTCGGACAGTTAGAGCAGTATTCTTCAACACTGGAGACCTCGAAGTAGAAGCAGCAGGTTTTGCGAACTCGCATAGGCATATTTGGGACAGATGAGAATGTCTGTTTACCATAAAAGCGGCTCAGTGGGTTTTGTTTTTCCCCGAATAAAGATCCAGGAGACTGATGAATCAAGTACTGAAAATCTGCTCGGCTCCGGGTTTGCTCCTGCTGATCCCCCGTAACTCCAATTCGTTTCTCATAGAGTGAAAACACACGAACCGCAGTATTTTCCCATAAAATCGATTTTGGCACGTTGGCCACTTTAGACATGACTTGTATGAGTTTACCCAGATTTGCGGCAAAAAGAGCTTGAATAATCGTATCGCGCCAAGCATGGCGTTCGTTATCTTCGGGTATCGCAGTATCGATGTTGGCAAGACTGACATGCTCAAGCCAGGAGTGGTCTGGTAACGATTCGAGCGAGCAGTTTTCGATCGATAGATTAAGTCCCTTGTTATAGACTGTCATGGCGTATAGCAGCGGAGCAGCGGTTAAGAAGGAGTACCTTTTCAAAAACTGAGAAGCTGTAATCATCCTCGATGGGTGCTTCTGCCCGCGTGGCAAATATATCCTTTCTCCATATTCTCCTCTTGCCCGTTCAGCAGCAGCCGGGCACGACCTTGTATGGTGTATAATAGAGCGCTCGAAGAAAGCGGGGATATGTACAGCTGCCCGCCAATTGGCAGCTTGGTGCGCTTCACATCTATTATTTTCAGCGATGCATGGTTTCAAAGTAAAAGATGATTTTCTATAATCATAGAATGCTGTCAACTCCTAAAGAGGGTGCCTCTGGAAAATGTAAACATTAATTATTGACATTGATAATCGTTATCATTAAAATGGGGGAGTAGTGTTTATTATAACGGTTATTTTTATTATCGACCAGAGCAAGATGAATTTTTTATTTGCCATCTTGCTTTCGAACGGAGGCAAGCTGATTGAATTTCAATTTATAAAAATTTTCGAACGAGGAGGATGTAGAAGTCGCTAACATGAACAGCAGCATTCGGTGAATATAACTACCTATTTAATAGGGTACTTGCAAAGGTGGAACCTATGAGTCAAATATTAGAGACTATAAATCAGAAGCCAAAACAACGGCCGACAACCTCCGTGAAGATCCACAGTCGACCGTGGGCGGCAACTTTAATCTTGATAGGGGGGCTGGCCGCGCTAGTGTTTGCCATCGGTTTATCCGTTTCTTTCGGCGCGGCGGATATCCGCTTTCTCGTTGTGTGGGAGTCCATTCTTAACTTTAACCCGGATATCACTCAACATCAGATTATCCAGGAGCTTCGTCTGCCACGAGTACTCGGCGGCGCGATGGTCGGTGCTTGCTTCGCCGTGGCGGGAGCGATCATGCAGGGGTTGACTCGTAACCCACTGGCGGACTCCGGCCTGCTTGGGCTGAATGCAGGGGCAGTGTTTATGCTGACGATTTGTTTTGCCTTTTTTCCCGGTTTGCCATTTATGTACTTAATTTTGTATTCGTTCTTAGGCGCAGGTATCGGAGCGGGCTTAGTGTATGGGATCAGCTCGATGGCAAAAGGGGGACTCACACCGGTCCGATTGGTTTTGGCTGGTGCCGCGCTTAGCGCGCTGCTCAGCGCGCTGAGTGAAGGCATTGCGCTTTACTTCCGAATTGGTCAAGACCTGGCGTTCTGGTATGCCGGAGGTGTCGCGGGAACGAAGATGTTACACCTGAAAATTATTTTTCCGTGGATCGCTGTGGCTATTGTTGGAGCGATTGTTTTATCACGTTCGATCACGATGTTGAGCATGGGGGAAGATATTGCCCGCGGACTTGGGCAACGAACAGGTTTGGTCAAGCTGGCTGGTGCGATAATTGTCCTCATATTGGCAGGAGCGGCCGTATCTGTTGTCGGCGCCGTCGGCTTCGTCGGGCTCATCATTCCTCACCTGACGCGAAAGCTGGTTGGTGTGGATTATCGATGGATCATACCCTGTTCGGCAGTGCTGGGCAGCCTGCTTGTCGTACTCGCCGATCTAGGGGCAAGGATGATCAATCCTCCTCATGAAACGCCGATTGGGGCAATCATCGCGCTGATTGGGGTGCCCTTCTTCTTGTATTTGGCACGCAAAGAAAAGAGGGTGTTATAGATGGAGGTTTCTTCGGCTTCACTGGTCGTGCGAAAGAAGAGAAAGCGGGACATTATCGTGTTGTCCGTACTCGGCGCTCTTATTTTAATCACATTTCTGATTAGCATGAACACCGGCTACATCCGACTTTCTCCGTTGGATGTGTTACGTACGTTGCTTGGTTCGGGGACGGTTAAGGAAAATTTGATTCTGTTCGAGTTCCGTTTGCCACGGATCATCATTTCCGTGCTGATTGGGGCAGGGCTAGCCGTATCGGGCTGTGTGATGCAGGGGATATCCCGAAATGCTCTGGCAGACCCTGGCATTCTCGGCATCAACGCCGGGGCAGGTTTAATGGTCATGCTGTTTATCTCGTTTTATCCGACGACAGCGGCGGCTCCAGTCTTTTTGCTCCCCGTGCTAGCTCTAGTAGGCGCGGGGATGACCGCCGCTTTGATTTACGCGCTCGCGTACAAGCGCCATGAGGGCTTGTCTCCAACGCGTCTTCTCTTGACTGGGATTGCGGTTGCGGCGGGCATCAGCGCGGCGATGATCGTGCTGACTCTGAAGCTGGATCCGGATAAATACCAGTTTGTGGCGACTTGGCTGGCGGGCAGCATCTGGGGAACGAACTGGAAGTTTGTACTCTCACTGCTGCCATGGATTGTCGTGCTGCTGCCGTTTGTAATCTATAAGGCGCAGGTGATGAATGTGCTCAATTTAGGTGAACAAACGGCGACCGGATTAGGTGCGAGGGTGTCGAGGGAGCAGCTGGTATTGCTGGCTGCAGCGGTTGGGTTGGCTGCATCCTGTGTTGCGGTTAGCGGAGGAATCGGATTCGTTGGGCTAATCGGACCGCATCTAGCTCGTCGTCTAGTCGGTCCGAAGCACCAAATTCTGCTGCCGGCCGCGGCGCTGGTGGGCTCATTGCTTGTCATTACGGCGGATACGATAGGCCGTTGGATCCTGCAGCCGACAGAAATCCCGACAGGGATTGTTGTAGCCGTCATCGGCGCGCCGTATTTCCTGTACCTGCTGGCTCGGTCCAAAACGTAAGGATGTCGTAAAATAAGAAGAGAAAACTAAAGCCCTTTGGCATCCTGCTTTCTAGATAATAAATTTGTATTTAGCAATGATCAAAAAGGCGTTGGGGATCTTTCCCCAACGCCTTTTTGATTCATATACAAGGTTTCAGTCGATCGGATGGAGCTAGAGCTAGTAGTGTTAGCTTCATAGCATAATTACGTCTATTCAGAAGCTACACTTCGCTCTAAGTAATGCTCGATCCTTTTCTTTCAATCGCGGGCAAGAATAACAGTAGCCGAACTCAGCATCCAATCGATATGCAAGACAGCAGGCTGTTTTCATTAACATCTTTTGATCAGAGTTATTCGGGTTTTCAATAAATCTCAGCTTAATATCAAAAGGATTTTTGCGGAGTCCGAACGCATTTGCATCGACACCATGTGTTAGAATTTTATAAGGATAAAGGATAAGCTCCTTGCTTTCCTCATCTGAAGCTTCGGCCAGCTCTTCTTCCATTTGAGCATATAATGTATTGATTATTTGTCCCCATAATGGAATGACGCTTATTTGGGCCAATTGGGACAAGACTTCTATTACAGGTCTTACTTGTTCCCTATAAAATGAATAGAGTACTTGCTTATACCAAGCATCGCGGTTCATATTCGGAATTTTGATATATCGCACTTCGTTGATTTTAAAAGAAAACAAGGGGTACTGGTTTCCTGTATATAGTTGTACGGATAAATTAGATAATGACAAATCCAGAATGTTCCCATCACCGTGAAACAACATGTTCTGCATTGCCGCACACACTCCCGCATACCAGCTGCAGAAGAAGGCAGCGGTTGTTGTGCGTTCATCTGCTTTGATAAGGGGACCGTAGGTGTCAATCAAGCACAACATATTTTCCTCTTTAACTAGGTCGAGTGCAGGCATGATAAGCACGGCATTGTTCGGCTCATTCAAAGTCAGAAAAAAATTCTCTTCCAATTGTTTAAAGTCCACCGTGTCCATCGCAAGTCACTCCATTACTATCTTATTTCTTCAAACGCATGAAGAACATCATCAATGGCATTACTGTCTGCCAATGGAGACATGCCCAAACTAAACCATTCCTTGCCACCCATGATGTAAACCTGGTTTTTCTTTACTGCCGTCATATTTTTCCACAACGTACTATCCATCAATTCTTTATACCTTTTCTGAACTTCTTCACTGGATTCATCGTCAAGCTGTAAAATGATATGGTCAGGATTATATTCAGGTATTTTTTCTAAAGAAATCGAAACGCTTAATTCATTCTGCGGATAATTTTTAACAGGTTTCAAGCCTAATTCCTTATGGATGAAGCTGCCCCGATCAATATTTTCTCCATAAATAACCAGTTCTTTTGACATGATCATCATATACATCACCGTCTCGTCTCCAACGAGGGCATTGAGTTTTTCCTTGGCTTCATCTTTTTTTAGCTGCAAATCTTGAATGACTTTCTCAGCCTGATCCTTCTTATTGAACACCTCAGCAATATCACGCAATTCATCACGCCAGTTATCCCGTTGTGGTAATAGAACGGTTGGTGCGATTTTGGAAAGCTGATCATAGTCCTTATCTGACCACCAGACGGGCGCAATAATGATATCCGGCTCAGCGGCTAAAATTGCTTCAAAATTAGGCGTTTGGGCAATCCCCGTCTTCAACGTATTTTTAAACGCGTCCTCAAGATAGGATGGGAATTCCTGATGATAGTTTTGTACCGCAACCGGGGTCACTCCGAGTGCATACAAAAACTCTGGATAAACTACAGAAAGTCCTATGACTCTTTTGGGCTCAGATGGAATGCTGATGTCTCCTTTTAAACTTTTTACTACATGCTGCTTATCGGATACACTTGCATTGGATTTACCGGAATCTCCAGATGCCGCGCCAGTACTCGGATCAGTATTCTTGTCTGCACAAGCAGTACTAAACATTAATAAAAATAAGATAACTATTCCTACCATCAATCGTCCAAATCGTTTCATCCTCTGGTGCCCCTCTTGTAAATTGTTATTTGCAAATGACAACCTTAAAATAGTATTGATTATCATTATCACATAAAAGGAGTATAAATGATTTTGTAATTTCGGAATATTGACAATACCGACAAATTATTATGCACGATTCCGCCAAAGCTTCAGAGCTTCATCGAGTAACAGCTCATGGGTAAATGCTGTATATTCTACCCAAGGATAGGGGGGGAGGTAGTCAACCCGGTTGTTTTTGACTGCTTTTAGACCGCGCCAATGTTCAGAGTACATGAGCTTTTGCCAACTGGATTTTGACAGGGCATCTTCGTCCAAGATGAGCAATAACCGATCCGCGTCGATATCTGCCAGTTGAACAGGTGTAACCTGCTGATCTGGTTTCATACGATCTACACCACGAGCGGGAACAATGTGCAAGTCGTCGTAAAACACGGTATCCAAGCTTTTATAACCCAAAACGTTGTATCGATCTCCAGTGATTCTCAGAATGAGGAGACTGTCTTCCTTGAACGTGTATTTCACCTGTTCCCTTACAAAACGTGCCTTTCGCTCATAATTTTCAAGCCAGATTTCCGCAACTGTTGTTTTGTCCAGAAACTGTGCAATTAAGCGTAAATGTTGGCGCCAATCGTTCTCCATCCAAGGCACGAAAAAAGAGCGGGCGATATCATTAATCCTTGCCTGTTCCTCGGCAGGCACAAAGATATCGATTCCGATAATAAAATCGGGATTAGCGAGACCAAGTTCTTTCCTCTTTATCAAACTATTTGAACTTAACGGCAGTACCGAACCCGTTTGATACTTTCTCAGGTAATAATCGGTCCATGGGTGATCGGCCGGTGCGGCACTAGGAGTGATTTGAAGAGGTATCAGTTGACCGATATTCAACATATGGTAAGCTACGATTTTTTGCCTATTGCTTCTCATAAATGCCGCTGGAGGTATACCTGAAATCTGTTTGAATTTGCGACGAAAATAAACATCATCTTGGTAACCAACATGCCGGGCGATATCCTGAAGGCGATATTCTCCTCCTGTCCTCATAAGCTGTTGCGCCTGCTTGATCCGGAAGACTGCCAAATATTCAATCGCGCTGCAGCCATATCGTTTCTTAAATAACCGCATGAAATGACGGGAGCTGATCCCCGCTATCTTGGACAAATGTTCTATCGTCAGTTCTTGTTGATAATGCTGCTCTATATAGGTTTTCACACATTCAAGCGCCGTTTCCAAATCATTTCCTTGTACGAGAAGAGCATCTTGCATGATGTTATACAGAACTTCTTGAAAGAGAATTTGACTGCGAAATCGTTTCATTCGGTCTTCGTCTTGTACGCAGTCGCAGATGGTTTCGCACAAAGCGTTAATGGATACCGGAGAAGAAACGATAACTTCTCCTTTTACCGGGAAAGGACTGTCTCGTTTGACTATCTGCATAGGATTGTCTGAAGATTCTATATTCCTAATAACATCGAATCGCAAATGATAAAACCCACGCTCATCCAATGAGTACGCTTCGGCTTCGACAAGTTGACCGGGTGTACAAACATAAACACTTCCTTCACGCAACTCGATGAATTGCCCGTCAACGTTCAGCCAACCCTGGCCGCTTGCCGCTACAAAAAGCATGTGTGATTCGATAAACTGAAGCTTTAATTCCCATTCATTCGTATTGTTCTTGATATGGCTGATCTCCCGAAGCTTAAACCACATGTCCTCGAGTGAAATATATTTGGTATTTTCAGTGCTCCTATCTATATCAATCATGCAAAATCACCGTCCTTTTTCTTAGGAACATTCTAGCTCACAATTGTTCACATCGCAATTGTAATTCCGTTCTTGAAAAATCCCCAAAAGTCCATTTTTAGGTATTAGAAAGCGACTAAATTTTAATATATGAAAATATACTCTAAAGGATAAATGACGGGAGGTTTTCACCCATGCTAGAAATTAAAAAAAGGTCAGTTATTCTTGAAATGGATAGAAATGATCTCTGGCAAATCGTTACCGCACTCAAAAATGGAATCATGAACGAGTCAAAGTTGAAATGGATTTCATATTATCAAGGTGACTCTGAAAGAGACTTTATTCATTATGTGCATAGCAATCATCATCTAGTCTTTAAATATCTCGAAGAAATGTACTCATTTTTAGATCGAACGGACATTTTGGAATCCTTTGAGCGTGAATTAATCATCTTATTCCACAATAACCGAGAGCAAGGAAATTGATTCTATTAACCTATGAAAGAAAGGTTTACAGTTGTTTATTGCCCATGTAAAATATTGTTAATGGAAAAATGTTTATTGGGAGGTGCATTCTGGTTAATTTCATGCATGTTTCCGACATTATTCCCTCTCACAGTGGGCTGCAGGTTTGTATTTCAGATAGCAAGCCAATTCAGGTGCTTCAGTGGCAATGCCAAGGCGAGCCAACAGCCGATCTCGTGAGAGGGGTTTATACGACAACCCCGTTTCATATCGAAAAGGCAATCAATTTCGTCCGATTGGCGAAAGAAACATGTTCCGAACTAGTCTTGACACCGGAATATTCGTTTCCATGTGAGGTGCTTGACAACATCGTTGGAAACCGTGAACTTTGGCCTGAAAAGGGCTCATTATGGTGTTTGGGCATGCAAGGATATGCACGGCAAATGTTTTCTGAAAAACTCGAACAGTGGACAAGTACAGGAACCACTCTCGTAATACGTAGTGCTTTTGAGCGAATAGTGATGC
Source organism: Paenibacillus sp. J31R122 (assembly GCF_056269185.1). Lineage (NCBI taxonomy): Bacteria > Bacillati > Bacillota > Bacilli > Caryophanales > Paenibacillaceae > Paenibacillus > Paenibacillus sp. J31R122. Next base: position 37,015 of record NZ_JBWDNM010000022.1, on the reverse strand, counting down.
GTCACTTTGTGGATACACTCATTTACTTGTTTTTATTGGATGACGGTCGACTTTGCATACTCCCTCAGTTTAAAACAACTCCTATGTCAGATCAATGGAATGAATATGAAGTTAGAGGCCTCTGTACCAGTGATTTAATTTATATATTTGACCTTTATGGAGAAAGCGATGATCAAAATCGCTTTTTGTCCATTCTATGCTCGGACGCGCTTGGTGTTCAAGTGCAAGATATTCTTGATGAAACAGAAGGCAAGCACCTTACCGTCTTTCATGCACAGTTAAATCAGGAACCGAGACATCCAGATTTTCGATCATTTCGCAGTTCTTTTTTTAATCGGAATGCAGGCAGGGAAATTCGACTCATAACCTTAAACTGGGCTGAAGGAACGGTAATTGATGGTTTACAGTTCAGTAAGCCCTGGTCAGCCTTTTATAAAAAATCTGTTCGAGGTGAAATGGCAGAGCAAGTACTAAGGACATCAAACCATAATAAAGGTACTTATTATGCGTTGTATCATTTTACTGAGATATGGTATTCCAATAGAGAAGAGCACTGCAAACGGTTTGATATCAACAAAGGGTTTCAACTGGGCGCTACTTATGCAGCAATAGCTCATAAGGAACCAATTACGCAAGATTACTTTTTGTATAATGCTGCTGAAGGCTCTTGGGATTCTGTAATCACAGACCGTCAACAGGCTTTGACTGAACTCATTCAAAGCCACGGTTCAGATTATGACTTTCCATTAGGCGCATCTCCTCATGACAGCGACGCATTTTTCGGACTCTGTTTTGGCCATTTCCTAGAAGGAGAACTAAGGGCAGAAGACGATGAGCTCGTCACCAGACTAATCTCTGGTTCAGATCACGAATCCGATCAGAAAAGACGTGCCAAGGCCGTTCAATATAGGAAACTCATTCAATTGATCAAAATGCAAGAGTTTCCACTAGAGTTTGAATACTTGATCGATAATCATATGTTTTATCTAGATTCATCAACGGCGGAAGAAAAGATGAAGTATGGAAATGTATACCAGAAAGATGTTGCTCCTGATCAGAGAAATCCATTTCTGTCAGCCCTCTTCATGATCTCTGGATACACTAGTAAAGATGAAGTTGAAAAGCAGGTTGATATACTCAGTAAGAAGTTACACCCCAATCTTCGTAATAGAATAGTTGTCTATTATTTTTCACATGAGACGGAACGTTATGAATGTTTTGATGAGCATTTGATGCAGACGAGAATTGATAAAGCGACCTATTCCAAATCACTAAGTTCTATTAAGGGGTAAGATTGTTAAAGGAGGATAAAATGACACTCAAAGATTTATTACATCGTCTTCGTTTTGATAAAGAGGTCAAAGGTGAGACATTCCACTTTCGTAACGAGACGTATGAGTTTTTCCGAGTAAAACGGTCTGAAGAATTGCTGCCCAGCATCCAATTCTCGGAATATTTCTTTATGGAAGTGTCTGAAGCAACGATGACGAAGATGACAGAAGATGAGAATCTTTCTTATTTTCGCGAATTCCAAACAAAACTGTTGTCAAAGCCGTTCTTTTCCTATAAAAGCGACGTACGATGGAATCTCTATTTCATCTTGGTGATTGAGAGCTACGAGTTTTTGAAGGATAGCAATATGGTGCATAAAATAGAAAATGACGCCGATTATGCACGTAAATTTATTGCTACCCCGGACGATGTTTTTAATTGGTTGGATAAAGAATGGTTACAAACCGCTGCAGCTGACAAAACGGATCTGGTGGATCCTTTACAAGAGTGGAGTAATCATTTGGAGCCGCTCCAGTTAACAGGATGCTTGACGCACTCTTTTGGGAAAGAGCATGTTAATCAATATCTAACCGGACTACCCTTTTTTTCTGAAGAAACAGCTCCGACGAGCCGAAGAAGCCGGACTTATGAGGACTATGAGGAAAAAATAGGAACAATTAATTCGATTTCCTTCGATGGTTTTCGCAAACACTGTTTTGCACATCTTGATCCCATTCATCCAACCAACGTTAATTTGCTCCATGGTTCGAATGGTTCTGGAAAAACATCCGCAATGGAAGCAATCGAGCTAGCTCTCACCAATGACATTAGGCGATGTTCCGAATTTGGTGACTCAGTGGAGGAAACGGCAGATCAATTACAAGTATTGTGCAGGACAGAATCAGGTAAGATGCTCCCGTTCCAATCAGGAAAACCAGTGGCTTTATACAAACAATTAGCTCAATCTTGGTATGGTGTAACGTCTGGTCGGCAATCCGAGCTCAACTATTATTTTCATCGATTTAATTACTTTGATTCCGAGGCTGCATATCGGTTTGCGCTTAGCGAAAGCGGTAACGGGGATCATGAAAAGTTCGATTACTCTGATAATTTAAGCCGACTTGTCTTTGGCGATTCGATCATTGCAACCCAGAAAAAGTGGCAGCGTTACAAAGAGGAGTTTGATGACCAATTAAAGGCTTTGACGAAACAAAAGACTGAAGTAAGTTCGTTAAAGACAACATTAGGTGAGAAGATCACCTCAATAAGTCATACAAAAGCAGCACAGCCGATCGATGTGGACAAGTTGTTAGCGTCCATTCATTTGCGTGAGTCAAAAATAAAGCGAGGAGCAGCAGAAACAGTATTGGAGCATTTGGAGAGTCTTCACTTCCTTTTGAAGTCAGTAGAGCCTCGTCGGAAAGAAATAATAGATTTTCCTATCCCCAATATCGCTCTGACATTGGAACAGATTCAAACCCAACTGCTGCTAAGTCAGGATAAACTCGACTTATTGACGATAGACAAAAAAAGTAGAGTAGAACTTCAACAACAGTTAAAATCAGAACAAAATCGAATTAGTTCGGAATTAATGAAAAATGGGGAGCAGAAACTCCTTCTGCAACAAAGCCTTGATGTTATCAAAGGGCAACTGCAAGAATGGAAAGAAATTCGTAAAGTATTAGAAGGACGTTCGCATGTTCAGAAACGAAGAGATTTGGAACAAAAATCGGAACTGCTGAATCATAAACTCAGTGCCTTGCAGAACTTCGAAGCTCGTTTTATCCAGATATCTTCTATGACAAAACATGATCTGTTCTTGCTGCCACTGGAACAATTGCAACAATTACAACGATCGTTGGAAGACAAAACAACACTATTGAAGCAATTGAAAAACCAGCTTGAGGGCTTAGAAAAACTAATGGGCGAAGTTAATACACTGATCTCACGTCTTCAACATATGGGGACAGATTACCTTGAAATGAAAGGGAATGCAACAACCTGTCCGCTCTGCAGTCATGATCATGGTACGCATATCGAATTGAATCATGCGATTCAATCTGCTAATAAGGTTAATGGGCAAGGAGATAGCAATTTAGACGAATTGCGTCAAAGTATCGAATCTTTACAAGCAGACATTGATCTTCTTAATGAAAAGATTGAGCATCAAAATTTGAATAGTCGTAATGCGGAGCATGTAGTGGAAGCTTACATGGCGCTGACAAATGATCTTCAGTTTGATATAAATGCTAGTCTACAAAAACCCGAGGATCAATTACAGTCCGTACATAACTTATTGGCGGCACAGAATGAATGGAAAAAGCAACGAGATATGATTCAGAATCAACTGCAGGTATTTGATGAAACAGGATTTAGCAATACTGAAATCATACGAGCAGAACTATTTCAAAAAGAAAATAACCTATACAAGGGATACCTCAAGCTGCAAACTGCTGATTCGTTTGAGGAATATGGTATCGCAAGGCGAAATGAATTGCAAAACGAAGCGATTGAATTAAACCATATATCAGCACAGCTCCGCAACCAGGGTATAGACTTGCAGCACCGTTTGCTGCAGATCTCTTTGGAAGAACTAAACAAATCCATTGCGGAACAGGAAAGTCAAATTAGTTTGTGGAACAATTTCAAAGAAGGTATGGAAACCTTGCTTCTGGATTTTGGTATTGAAAAGCATAACAATCTAAGAGCTTGGGCCATTCAATTGGAAAAGGTAATCATGCAAATTGGACTATTAATTGAAAGACATAAACACGACCAGGAACAAACGCGGCTGCAGTCTGAGTGGGAGGCAGCAGGAAGGAAGTTCGAAATACTTCAAGAAAAAATAGGACGCTGTGAATTAGCGTGTAAGGCTTTGGGCCAATTGAGAGCACTTAAAGCTTATACGGAAGAGTTCATCAATAAAAATATTGCCAAAATAGAACGGTTCTTTAATATGCTTCATACACCACGGGAGTTCGATGAAATTCATTTAAAGGAAGATGGATTAATATTGCACCGAAAGTGTGATGGACATGACGTAAAAGCTTTCCAGATGTCTTCTGGACAGCGGGCTTCATTGGCACTTTCCGTCATGTTTGCCGTACACCTTGCGGCCCCCAGCGCTCCCAAATTTATTATTATGGATGAACCTGTGGCCAATATGGATGATCTGCATCTTATGAATCTTTTGGATTTGCTGCGTGATCTTGCGTTGTCAGGTAGGCAAATTTTCTTTACTACAGCTAACCCGGATGTCGCAAATTTGTTCCGAAGAAAATTTAGTTTTTTCCAGGAACAATTTACTCACTTTGAATTCTCGCGTCACTCCGGTGAACCCGTACATATTCGCTCTCTTAAGTACTCACCGGATAGGGAAAATCCGTTATCCAACATTAGCTAGCAGCAATGTCAATTATGGAAAGGATGTTTTTCTGATGTCATCTACCTCTAGCACTCATATTCATTCTTTATTATGGAATCATTTCCATCACGGGGCTGGCGCAGCAGGTTACTTAAGAGGAAGAATTCCTGGCTTACCTCAATATCTGAAAGAGTTCTTCGCCAGTCGCTCCGATATTGAACGTCTGCAGCGGGCAGAATTGTTAAGTGAGCGCATCTTATCTTTAACAGACTTTGCGGATATGATCCCTTTGCGTTCTGCCGTGGCAACATTGGAAATTAAACGATTGATTGCCTATCACAAACAAACCGATCACACGGCTCATACCTTATATTTATTTTTACTTGGTATTTGGGTATACGATCATATTTCAGAAATACGTCAAGCAGTTGACGTATCCATAGACAGCAGTAAGCCTTTGAAAATGTTCATTTTTCAATGGACGTTTGCCTCACTCCTTCATGATGTGGGATACCTGTATTACGATTTTGAAAAGGGACATAACTCGTTATCATGGCACTTATTTGACGAAATGCTTTCAATTGAGTATTTCCAGCGATTTTCAGGAGATTTAAGTGAAAAAGCCAGAACAGAATTGAAACAACTATGGCAACAATTTTTAGAACGGTATAAGTTACCAACCCATTCGGATCAAACAAGTTCGAAGCAGCTCATTGAATCGTTAGATGATATTCCGTGGTTCGCCGAACTGCTCCAATTCAATCAATCTGGATTAGAAACGATGAATTCTAAACATAGTATTGGGCCTGGGTTACCTTCGTTTGCTTACCAAATGGCTTCCACTGGATACAATGGACATCCAGTCGTCGATCATGGTGTAGCAAGCAGTTTAATTTTGTTAAAATACACGTCAGTCTGGTACTGGTTGAGTAAACATGCGGCAGAAAGGTACCCTGCACTTCATGAGGAACTGAATGCACGTTTTCATTACTATCCGCATGTTTTGGAAAAACATGTCATTTCCGCTTGTAGAGCAGTAGCCTATCACAATATGCCGGGAATTATTTTTAGCCTTGAGCAAGAGCCTTTACTCTACCTAGCTGTGCTATGTGACGAGCTTCAGATTTGGGATCGTTTCCATTCAGGTTCAGAACATATTGACAATTGGAAGAATATTAAGCACTGTATGGCCGAAAACATAGAGGCGGAACTAATCGTTAGTGAAACAGAGGCACCTATGCTTCATCTTATGGCTTCACAACCACATTACGACAAACTGCTTGGCAATTTAGAGAAAAGGGTAGCGAAATGGGACCGTTATGTGCAGATTACTAGGATAGACGATTAAACTCATTAATCAAGCTGATAGAAGTCATCTCTATATTGTTCAAAGTCGGATACTCGACACTCGAGCTTAAGACGGGTACCATCCGGCTCATAGTTTGTTGATAGAATATGAGCATGTTCATTGAAGTACGCAACCAATCGACCTTGTTCATACGGGATCACGATTTCACATTGCATGTAATTCTTGAAAATGTGTTCACGTATCAGTTGAGTGAGCTCCTCGATTCCACAGTTCTGCTGAGCAGAAAGATAGACGAGATTTTCTTTCATTAGAGGGTAAGGATACTCCGTCAAGTCTGATTTGTTATAAGCATAAATCATGGGGATGTGATCAGCTCCTAGTTCCTTCAAGGTGTCATTTGTAACGTCAATTTGCTGTTCGAATTCGGGATTGGCAATGTCTACGACGTGAATCAATAGATCTGCCTCAGCGACTTCTTCCAATGTAGATCGGAAAGCTTTAACCAAATGGTGGGGAAGCTGACTCACGAATCCGACCGTGTCCGTCAGTAAGAATGATTTACGGTCGGGCAGGCTGACGCTTCGAACGGAAGTCTCCAATGTGGCAAACAACATGTCTTTGACAAATACTTGTTTTTGCGCCTGTGGGTTATATGACTCGATGATGGCGTTCATTAAGCTTGATTTGCCCGCGTTTGTATAGCCAACCAGACAAATAACGGGAACCTCGTTTTTTCGGCGCTGTTTTCGTTGAGTTTGCCGTCTGGCTACGAGTTTCTCCAGCTCCGATTGCAGAGCTGTAATTCGGTCTTCGATTTTACGTCGGTCGAGCTCAAGTTTAGTCTCACCGGCGCCTCGATTTTTAAGCCCAGCGCCGCCTCCTTGACGACCTAGCGATTCACGCAGTCCTACTAGTCTTGGCAGCATGTATTGGAGTCGGGCAACCTCGACTTGAAGAAGGGCTTCTCTAGTTTGAGCCCGTTCCGCAAAAATATCGAGAATTAGTATCGTCCTGTCAATCACTTTGCATGCAAGCGATGATTCCAGATTTTTTATTTGAGAAGGGGTCAGCTCATCGTTGCAAATGACGACGGAAGCGTCCTTCACTATAATTAGCTCACATAATTGTTGGATTTTACCCGTTCCGATGTAAGTGGAGGGGATTACACGAGTAACTTTCTGGCTAAGCTCACCAACAACCTCAATGTGGCACGCTGTGGCCAGGTTTTTCAGTTCTTCCATTGCATATGAAAAATCAGGGTGGTTTAATGTATGAACCCCAACGATAATCGCTTTCTCTTTAATTTGTTCCATCGTTCATCATCCTTTCAAGATGGGAAGTAAAAAAAAAGAGACAACACAAGCAGGATGCTTGTGTTGTCTGTAGTTGAGGACCCGGATTACTATATCGAACGTAAAAAAACACGCACGGATCGGTTAATAAGGAATATTCACCTTACTTCAAGCCGCGTTGTTTGATCACCGATAGGAGTAACCAATAAAGGATATAAATGGACAAACTTATCCTGAGTCCTCTGTACACAGACAGAATCTTGAGCGCTATTCAATTAGCCGCGCAAAGATCTAACTCGGATAAAATCTATCACACCTAACCCCTCCGTTCCTTAAAGTAAGCTGATCTTAACATATTGCTGAGATTCCTTGCATCCCTAAAAATAATTATAATCATCTTTTACCTGAATTTCACATCATGATTGTTTTTTTCTTAACGTTAGCAGAATGCCATAGAAGCGTTCTGCTTTTTTTGCTGTGCAACTGGATTTAGAGATCAACGATCAACTTGTTTGGCTAGTCAATGCGACGGTTATCGGCTCAAAAGAGAAGAATGGGGAAAATCTTACCCCAGATCCGTATAGAAACATGCTAATAATACCAGAATAGAGAAGCGGTACATGGATTGTATAGATATGGATGTGATAGAAGTTGGCTAGTTCAAGTAATAAAATCAGCTTTACACAAGTATTTATGATGTTTTCGTTAATGAACGGCCTTGCTAGTCACGTTATAGTTAATCCGATGATCCTGTCTGCATCAAAAAGAGACTCATGGATTACAGCTCTGGTATCGGGTGGGGTGTTTCTTATTTGGATTATGTTATTGGTGTGGCTGATGAACCGATCCGGTTTCCAGGAGTGGAAGCTATGGTTATCCAGTAAGGTAACACCTGTTGTTGCATGGCTTCTTATTCTGCCTGTTTTCGTACAGATGTACTTAATTGGCGGAATGACAGTCATTCATACGACTGCCTGGCATATTACTAATTATTTGCCTTTAACCCCCAGGATGCTCCTTGTTGTATCATTGGTGTTATTTTGCTTGATTTTGTCACTATGGGGTTTACGAGTGATTGCCATTGTATCCGGTGTGCTGCTTCCGATTGTCGTTGTTTTAGGTATTTTCGTAAGCTCCTTCAATGCGCCGATGAAAGATTATTCACTTCTAAAGCCTGTACTTGAACATGGTTGGGGGCCTGTGTGGGATGGAATGGTTTATTCTGGAGCGGGCTTCGTGGAATTATTGGCGTTGATCCTAATCCAACACCATTTGAAGACGAAAATTCGGATCTGGCAGTTGCTTATGTATGGAATATTCTCAATCGTCATATCGCTGGGTCCGATTATCGGTGCGATAACAGAATTTGGTCCATTAGAGGCTGCACATCAGACGACTTCTCCATATGAGCAGTGGAGGCTAGTGAAGATTGGTCAATATATAGAGCATCTAGACTTTTTAACTATCTTTCAATGGCTGTCTGGTGCCGTTATTCGGATTAGCTTATCTGTATTTATATGTGTTGAATTGCTTTCGATTCGTAAAATACGCAGTCGTTATTGGGTAATTGTCGCGATTATGTCGAGCTATGTACTTTTGTCACTGTATCCTGTTAACGAATATTCCTTTTATTTGTGGATGGCTCAATATTATATGCCAATTTCACTTACAGTTATATTATCTATCTCATTCCTATGGATGATCGTCGCACTGTTCGTAGGATCTACCCCAAGGAGGGAAAAAAATGAATGGACAGTCAATGACGAAAACAAAAAAATGGGATGAGGAGAGTTTGACTGCACTTTTCGCCGGCTCTTCTGATGTTAAGATTCAGGCTTGTAAGTTCGGAGAACGAGAAAGTGAAAGTGAAGAAGTCGTGATCGCATTTGCTGAAGGATTGAGCAATACGGCGGATATCGGCAAGTTCATCTTACCAGAGCTAAGCAGTTTATTTAAGAAACAGGGCTCATTCAAAGATCCGATTGATCATTTATCAAATGCTCTGTCGATAACAGAATTGTTAGAGGCAACACCGGATGAATTATCGGAGACCCTTTTCCAAGGGGATCTACTGCTCTTATTCATAAAACAAAATAAAGTGGCTTATGTAAGCATTGCGGACAGGCCAACGAGACAACCTTTCGAATCCAGCACGGAAATTTCGATAAAGGGTCCTAGGGACGGTTTTGTAGAAGATATTACTGTAAATATTGCTTTGATTCGTAAGCGGCTTCGCAGCCCCTCTCTCCATATTGAGAACATGTTATTGGGAAGAAGAACAAAGACGAAAATCGGAATTCTATTCTTTTATGACATCGTTAATCCGTCTACTTTGAAAGAACTACGTGATCGATTGAACAAGATCGATGTTGATGGAGTATTCAGCATGAGTCACATAGAGGGATATTTAAACAATACAAAGTTAAAGCTATTGCCGATTATGGACTTTACGGGGAGACCGGATTACGCTGTTCAAAGTTTGCTGGCGGGCCGGATTGTGATTGTTGTGGACGGACTGCCTATGGTCATGATTGCACCGGCTGGTCTAAGCTTAATTTTAAAATCTCCAGAAGATGCTCATTTTAACTACGCGTACGTTTCATTTGCGAGAATCATAAGGGGTATCAGTCTATTCCTGTCTATATTTCTTCCAGCGATCTGGGTTGCGCTTGTGTCATTTCATCAAGATCAGATCCCATTTCAATTGATGGCCACCATTTCTATTACTCGGCTGGGATTGCCGCTTTCCTCGCAGATGGAGATGTTTCTTCTGTTAATGCTGCTCGAAATATTCAGGGAAGCAGGTGTGCGGCTTCCTAACGCAATTGGTCAGACACTGACTTCAATAGGGGGACTGATCATTGGTGATGCAGCAATTCGCGCTGGCTTAGTTTCCCCTTCCGTTGTAGTAGTAGGAGCCATAACCGCTGTTTCAGGAGTAACTCTTGTGAATCAGACGCTAAGCACCCAAGTTAGTATTATGCGACTTTTCTTTTTTTTCATATCGGCAATTCTTGGCATGTATGGTGTCATCTTGGGAATGGTACTGCTCATCGGTTACATGGGGAATTTAAGATCGTTTGGCGTAAGCTACTTGGCGCCACTCTCGCCTCTGACAGTAAGGGAATTGATAATCTCGTTCTTAAGATTGCCATGGGATAAGATAACCAAACGACCTACCGTTCTAAATACTGTTGACAGTGATAAGAAGAAGGAGGATACGAAATGAAAATATTCCTAGCAATGGGTATGCTTTTGTCCAGTATCTTGTTTCTAAATGGTTGCACAAAACTACCGGAAATCCAAAACATGGCGTATGCTACAGCCGTCGGTGTTGACTTTGATAAAGGGAAATGGATTGCATATGCGCAAATACTTAATTTCTCGAATATCTCCCATACCGAGCAAATGAATCTTGGAAAACCTGTTCCGGTATGGGTTGGTAGGGGTGAGGGGGAGACACTCGCCTTAGCGTTGACGGATATAAGCAGGACAGCACAACTGCAAATATTCTGGGGACATCTTAGAGTGGTAGTTATGTCGGAAAATACGCTCAAGAAGAGCGTAGTTGATGTATACAACGCGATTAATCGCTATAGGGAAGTACGTTATAACATTTTGTTATATGGAACGAACAGGGAGATACCGGAAATATTAACGCAGAAATCACTTCTGAATTACTCACCTCTTAGTACGGTCATGTTCACATCCAGTAAATCGAACTCGCCATTATTTCTAATCATTCCTGTCACCGCTAATCGCGTAATTGCAAATTTGAACGAGCCTGGTGATCCAGCGATGATTCCTTCGATTGATATTGATAACGAGGATTGGAAAGAAGATAAAAAAACCAAACCGATGTTTAAGTTGTCGGGGGGGTATTTTTTTCAGAACAACAAAATGGTTGCATGGATGTCAGAAAGTGATCTGGAAGGGATGAGGTGGGCGGAAAAAGGGCTGAACCGTATGCCGCTTCGAGTTTCTGCTAACGGCTCGACAGCTGCGACCATCATGTTTACTTCCGCTAAGATGAGGATTCAATCCGTTGTCGAGAAAGGTGACATTCGGTTTAATCTGAAAGTTGATGCAAAGGGCTATGTGATGGAGCTCTTGCAAGACGTTACAATGGAACAACTGAATGAAAGTGCCGCTGAAGCGATTAGAAAGGAAATAACATCCACCTATAGCAAAGCAATTAAGCTCAAGATTGATCCTTTTCGTCTCAGAGAGTCGCTATATCGTTCGTCACCCTTGGAGTTTCGCAAGTTGTCCGATACCGATGCGTTCTTTTTAAGTAATGATTCACTGGGAAAAGTTCAAATACATGTATACCTAACTAGTACGGGTAAATACAAGGGTACAGAGAAGTAACTCTTTGGAGTCTGTAAGATTGTTTCAATAATTTAACCTTTGGAGCGGCAGTTCAGGGCATTGTTTTTACGCCCTTGACTGCCGTTACGTTTCTGCACATGGTTTCTGATGAAGATATGACCTCTTGGTCTGTTCCATTTATCCGCGTAATACCAGTACCCTCCGCCATATCTCTTCAATTGGTATAAACCATCCAACTTTTCTTAAATATTGATTTAGCTGTGATGTATGACTGGCATCAAGCAGCTTCGTTTGTATCCGATAGGCGTCGTTCCTGTTAGTTTTTTGAATGTACGATGAAAATGAGGAAGACTCTCGAAGCCGCACTCATTTGCTATCGCGTGAATTGGGGCATCCGTGGAAAGGAGAAGCTCCTTAGCATGGCTTATTCGTTTGGCCGTAACATATTCTGTAAGTGTCATTCCCGTTAGAAGCTTGAAGACACGTGTGAAATGAGAAGGATTCACTGCTGCTTTGGCGGTCAGTGTGGACAAGCTAACATCCCCAAAAGGGTGCTCGTCAATAGTGCGCAGCGTTATCTTCATCCAATCAGGTGCCCCAGTGCTTTTTCGTTCTGACGCGGAAAAGGGGATTTGCCGGTTTAGCATGAGCAGCAGTTGGAGGAGATGAAGCAAAACGGCTTCTCGGCAACCCGGTCTATCGACTAAGAGCTCATAGTTGATATGAACCAGCAAAGTTTCAATAAAGCTGCGGTCGGAAGTGTCCGTGCACTGCTTATGGCTTTTCCCTTTATTCGCCTGCTCGAAGCATTGTACGTAAGAAAAGGTATCACCTAATGAGTTCAACTGTACGATTCGTCCATGAAAATAAATGGCACTAACCGTCAAACCTTCATCAGGCAATGCACGATGGATGGTGTTGCCGGGTAGAAGGAATAAATCGCCGGGTTCCATCGTATAGAAGGACCCATCAATAAAAAAAACGCCTTTTCCTGTATGGACATAGACGATTTCATGCCAATCATGCAGGTGATTGGGCAGTTCATTATGTGTATCCTTTACCGCGCGGTAAGAGAATTCGATCGGAAAAGAAGCAGCAGCATCGAATTGTTTTCGAATAGGCTTCATATAATGGAACCTCCTTTATCATGCTTTGTTACTAAAAAACAATAGTGTTTGATACTAGTGTAAATGCTATTTTCGTAATAGTCAAAATTGGGTACTAATATGCGTTATTTCGCAATTTTCATAACCTAAATGCTCGATTATGATGAAAGAAAATCGTTGAAGACGATGGTCGTGAAGCGATTAGTAATCAACGAACTTGAATAGAAGGGGATGCTGATTGATGCAACAAATCACAGATGGGGTCGACGCTTTGATTATGGATGACCGGGATCATGTTGCTACGGCGCTGCGTGATATAAAGGCAGGAGAAGCGGTCCGCTACAGAAATGGCCATGGTATTCATGAAATAACGGCGATTGATCCCATCCCGTTCGGCCACAAGCTGGCGATTGAAGAGCTGGTAGAAGGTGTGGAATTGCGGAAATACGGGGAAACCATCGGTCGCACAAGTATTGCAATTGCGGTTGGGCAGCATGTTCATGTTCATAATATTGAAGGAATTCGTGGCAGAGGCGATAAAGCTGGAGAGGTGGGAGCATGAGCACATTTATGGGTTATGAAAGATCAAATGGAGATATAGGCATCCGCAATCATTTGCTTATCATTCCAACGGTCATTTGTTCCAATCAGGTTTGCAATCGGATCATGCAGTTTGTTCCAGGTACCGTAGCGATTCCGCATCAGCATGGCTGCAGCCAAATCGGTGCGGACAAAGAACGTACATTCGAGGTGCTTGCAGGGACTGGAAAAAATCCAAATGTAGGCGGTGTTATCGTCATCAGTCTAGGGTGCGAAGTTGTTGACCCCTACGCGCTTGCAGAAGAAATTCGTAAGACCGGCAAGCCCGTAGAAGTAATCGATATCCAAATGGTGGGCGGATCGGTGAAGGCCATTCAGCAAGGTACAGAAATGGCGAAACGAATGATGGCGGAGCTTGAGCGACTACCAAAAGTGCCAATCCCGTTCTCTAAGCTGAAGGTAGCCGTGAAATGCGGCGGCTCTGACGCGACTTCCGGAATGGCCTCCAATCCGGCGCTCGGCGAAGCTGCGGATGCGTTGATCGAAGCAGGTGGAACGGTCGTCATCGGTGAGACGACGGAGATTATTGGTGCCGAGCATGTTCTAGCGCAGCGCTGTGCCACTCCAGATACGGCAGAGATGCTCTATCATATTGTGGGACGTTTCGAAAAAGAGGTGGAGAGGATGGGCGCTGATATGCGGGGCGGTAATCCGAGTCCTGGCAATATCGCTGGCGGACTTTCCACTATCGAAGAGAAATCGCTTGGTTGCATCAGCAAATGCGGAAAAGCTCCAATTAAAGGAATTATCGAATATGCTGAACAAGTACCGGAGGGCGGGCTTTACTTCATGGACTCGCCGGGTAACGATATTGAATGTGTATCGGGCATGGCGGCTGGAGGTGTTCATATCGTTTGCTTTACAACAGGCAGGGGAACTCCAACAGGGGCAGCCGTAGTACCAGTCATTAAGATTACTGGCAACAAGCGGATGTTTGAGCGGATGGAGGATAACATGGACGTCGACGTTAGCGCAATGCTCGATGGCACAATGAGCTTGGAGTCTGCGGGTGATCGGATCTGGCAGGAGATCATCGAAGTAGCGGATGGGAAATGGACGAAGTCGGAAACGTTAGGCCATCAAGAATTCAGTATTAACCGTATCGGGCCGAGCCTTTAGAAGCGGTTTGATCACTCTAGCTGTAGCTAGACGTCATAGAAGGAGGCTCTGACTCACTGCTGGCGTTAACCCGTTTCGTTGAGGAAGCTGCCGCTAGAGGAAGCGCATTAAAAAAATATAGTCTCTACCGAATAAACAACCGAGTAAGGCGTGGATTTCCAAGCTTTACTCGGTTGTTTTAAAAGTTATATTCAGGATCAGCGAGTATACGGCCCAGAGTAAATATTGTAATCAGATTATAGACAATTAACCCGATAAAACGTATTGTGAAATGAGTTGCCGTTGTGTGAGGTAATAGATATGCCAACATGGTAACGATACCATACAGATTGAGAATATGGTTAAACACATTTCCTAAGGAGGCTAAACCATTGAAAAACTATAAGTTTCAAGGAAGTATGAGCAAAGAAGTATTGGAAAGCTATCTATCGAGGGCTGTTACGGCAGCCGATTTAGTAAACAGTGACACGTTGGAGGATGATCTGCGCGCGATAACAAACATCGGCGCCAAGTTTCTAGGCAGGGCTTCTGGAGTTTGGAGCATGGAGCCAGATGATGAGGAGCATTTCCGTAAATCGAAGAATTTAGCAGATCGCGTTCATGCGCTGGATGCGGAAATTATATTACAGACTTGTATATTTGAAGTAGTATATACCGACGTGGAGAAGGTCAAAGTTCCGAAATGGGTATTTGATGCCTTTAATCTGACATATGAGGATCGAGCATTTCAATATGACGAGATGTTGTTCGACAACAGTCCAATTGGATATGGCTCAAATGGAACGTGCGCGATGCCTAATATCGATAAATTAGAAACACAAATGTGGTTCTACTTTAGAGCTATTCGTTATATTGAAGCGGGATTTGAAGCGATACATATGGGTCAAATCCACCTCTATACCGCAGATGATACGGGTTACAGGAAGACATATAGATTATTTGACATGGTTCGCAATTACGCGAGGAAAAATGCAAGGCGCAATATGGTTCTCCTTGATGCACATACGCATGGTGTTAATGTAGACGGAAAGCTGTTATTTGATTTTCACTCCATGCCTTATTCAAGAATGCCTATCCTGGATTTACCTGGAGAAAAACTTGCTCTCGTTAGGGAAGGTTATTTTGAAGGGGGAATGACTCCTAGTGGCTGGGCTGTTGAAGTGTTACCCATGCTGATGGAATTTGATAACTGGGGCGGGAAATTTTTTGAAGAAGAAGACCAGATTCCCTATGAGCAACGTGCATGGTTGGAGTGGTGGGGGTATGACCAAATTTCATGGTTTGCCTCGCAAGATGAAGAAAGCAGAAATAAATATTTGGAATATACCTTCAAATGGACGGCAATCAACAATGTAAATGCGTATTTTCAAATGCCGTTTATGAGAACGTTGGGCAGTTGTCGAATCCAGATGCAGGCTACTGGGACAGGTAGAGAAATGATTAGTAATTGTTATAAAGCAAATTTGCCTAGTGAAGCCTGTACATTAGGATTTGGGCAAGAAGAAACCATTAAACGAATCTGGGCGTCGGAGAATAACTTAAGAGAACGAGCAGGAAACCCGTCGTTGATCAATAATTATGGAGCGGAGGATAAATATGATCCGGTAACGGGTGTAAAGCTGCCCTCGAGAGTCATTCTATTTGGTAATTTCCAGCATCAATTAGGTGGAATCAACCATGATTCGAACAATGAGGTGACACGAATGTATAGTGTTGGAGATGGCTTGTACAGGTTAAGCTGTGTTTTTCCATTCAAGGGGGAATATGAGTTTGCTGTAGCACCTTATGGCACTTTATCATCTATCTATTCTATCGACAGCTATCCTAGAAGTGGATCTTCTACCAAAGCCAATCTGCTTATTGAACAGGATAACACAGTTGTGGTTTTCACATTCAACTTTATAACTAGAAACGTAGAAATTAAAACCATTGTAGGAATAGATTAATACATGTACATGAGTTAAGTTATTAGTTAATAAGTAATTGACAGAGGATATTTTAACCATTATCCTGTTGATAGGAGGAAATATCCTTTTTATAATTGAAAAAAGGAATTTTAGTTTTTCACAAGAGAAAAGGCGATCTCAATGGGACTTTTAAAGGATGATACAATAAACTTTCATATGAATATGATTACGAAATAGTGATCCATTTTAGGAGTGAAGTATTGTGAGAAGTTTAATATCAGGTAGGGGACTAGTAGTTTCTTGTCAGGCCTATGTTGGAGAGCCATTGTATGGCCCGCAGCATATGGTAGAAATGGCTAAAGCTGCAGAACTTGGCGGTGCTTTAGGTATACGAGCTAATGGGGTTCCAGATGTAGCGGCAATGAAAAAAGTCATACGAGTACCAATTATCGGATTAAATAAAAGAAATATTGAAGGTAGTGACGTGTATATTACTCCAACTTTAGAAGATGCCTTAGCCATTCACGAGGCGGGGGCTGATATCATTGCTATTGACGGAACTAATCGATTACGTCCCGACGGTAGAACGCTAAGAGAAACAGTAGATGAATTAAAGAGAAAAAACATTTTTATAATGGCTGATATATCGACTTACGAAGAAGGGCTCTATGCTGCGGAAATAGGAGTAGATTATATTTCGACGACACTATCCGGTTATACGCCATATAGTCCTCAGATGGACGGGCCTGACATAGAATTGATCGCTCGACTGGTGAAATCGTTTAAAACACCTGTTGTAGCTGAAGGGAAGTTTAGTACCGGTTCCGAAGTGAATGAGGCATTGAATCTGGGTGCACAATTTGTAGTGATTGGTAGTGCGATTACGCGTCCCAGATCTATCACAGAAAAATTTATCGAAGAAATAAATAAAAATCAGTTTGTTTCAGGAAGCTAGAGGTGGATTAGCAGATGATTGGTGCGAATGAGAAGGGAAAAACATTGCTCAATATTCGCAGCCACTTCAATGGACTGACGAAAACAGAACAAAAGGTAGCAAGTTACATTCTTGAAAATGCCCAGGATATCATTTATCACTCTATTACTGAATTGGCGGAAAAAGCCGATGTTGGTGAAACGACGGTATTGCGGTTATGCCGCAAGCTAAAATATGAAGGATTTCAGAATTTCAAATTATCGTTGGCGCAGGATTTGGTCATGCCAATTGAGAATTTGCATCGTGAAGTAATGGAAGAAGACGATTCACTCACATTAACTCAAAAAGTTATCGCCACGCATATCCAAACGCTAGAGCAGACTCGTGAATTAATCAACTACGATCAATTGAGCAAAGCGATTGAAGTCTTAGTCAAAGCGAGACATATTAATTTCTTCGGAGTTGGTTCCTCGGGGGAAACGGCGATTCAAGCTGCACATACCTTTATGAGAATAGGCAAGTTTAGCAGCGCGAATACGAACACACATTTTCAAGCGATGGAAGCTTCACTTATGTTAAAAGAGGATGTCGCTGTAGGAATTTCGATTTCTGGTAGTACGAAAGACACCATTGATAATTTAACTTTGGCTAAGAAGACTGGTGCTAAAATTATCGTGATAACGAGCAATGCACGTTCGCCGATTACGAAAGTGGCGGATATCGTATTATTGATCGTCGCAAGGGAAAATCCTTTTCAAAGCAGCTCATTGTCTGCCAAAACGTCACAACTTGCAGTCATTGATATTTTAAATGTAGGCGTATCGATCAAAACTAAGGATCAAGCGATTAAATACAGAGAAATTACAGCTAAAGCCACTTCGGATAAGCTTTATTAGCCTATATCTACAAAGCGTTATTGACGTAATAATGATAGGGCAAGTGAATAGAAGGGTTGGGGGATATGAAAGCAATCGGTATCGACATCGGCGGTACATCAGTTAAAGGGATCGTGATTGACAGTCAAGGGAAAATTTATGATCAAACCCGACTGGCCACAGATGCGGTTAAAGGAAGAGATCATATTCTCCAGAAGGTTAAGGCTGTGATTGAGGATCTTTTGCCATCACATCGAGATATAATCGGTATTGGAATTGGTACGGCGGGAAGAGTCAACGTGGAGTCAGGCGAGATCGTTTATGCTACGGATAATTTGCCGGGATGGCAAGGAACGAACCTGAAAACGATTTTTGAAGAGGAATATAAATATCCTGTCACCGTCGATAATGATGCGAATACCGCTTTAATCGGAGAAATGTGGCTTGGTGCAGGAGATGGCTTTAGGGACTTGACTATGTTAACTTTAGGAACTGGTGTGGGCGGTGCCAATATGGTACGTGGCGAGTTAGTTCGCGGTGCGCATTGTAATGGTGGAGAATGGGGACATGTTATTTTCATGCCTGGTGGTCGTCCGTGTAATTGCGGTCAATTCGGCTGCATTGAACAATATCTATCGGGAACAGCTCTTGTTCGTTCAGCGCAAGAAGCCGCAAATTATCCGTATACAACAGGGATGGAGGTTATAGCGGATTTTGAACGTGGGCATTCGCCGATTGTAAAGGTAGTACATCAATTTGTTGATCATTTGGCAATCGCCATTCATAATATCCATCTTGGACTTAACCCTCAAGCGATTCTTATAGGAGGGGGCCTAGTCGACTCGCAAGCGATATGGTGGGATCTCCTGCAGGAACGAATAGCAGCTATGAGGCTGGATATCAACGTGAGAGCAGCAGAACTAGGCAACGAAGCGGGTACGATTGGAGCAGCCAAAATGCTTTTGGGATAGAAATCACGGAAGATCTGATATACCTTAGGCTATAATCGACGAGGGCTCAAAGTGGAGCCCTTCTTTGCTTTGCAATCACTTTACGATATGGCTATCGACTACCACTTTTATTTTGAGGTCAGGATACTGCTCATCCCAGATTTTCTATGAAAAAATAAAAATGACCCAAAGGAAGGGACTTAAAAAAGTGCTTTCCTTTGGGTCATTTATTTTATTGTTGAACGGCAGTTCCGTTAAGAAATACGTAGATCGCTTTGCGAAAAATAGTCAAGATTTCATTGCTAGGGGATCGTTTGGACATTTCGCCTAGTCCCATTAGCAGCCCCTCTAAAATATAACCGAGTGTCCTGGCGTCATCAGGCTTCAATTCACCTGAATTCATAGCCTCTTGTAGGATCTGTTGGTTGAATTGAATATGTGCGGCAATATAATTGGTCACCTCATATTGAACACGGCTGTTTTCTCGTTCACTGGATAAAAATTCATCCATTGCTTTAGTTAAAGGATGATTCAGATCATTGGTAACAAGATGTTCCGCATACCCATACAGTTTTTCTTCTACAGTCGTAAATAACTGTTCTCTCTCACTCCACTGTTGTGTCCATTCCCTATCCCATTCGTCCAAAATATGCAGGAATAACCCTTCTTTACTTTGGAAGTGGTAATAAATATTTCCTTTGCTGCTTCCAGTAGCGGCTACGATATCTTCAATGGAAGTAGCTGCGTATCCTTTTTGAGCGAATAAAGCTCTCGCGGCGTCAGCTAACTTTTTTTTCGTTTGTGCGCTCTGCAGCTGTTTTTTATTCAATCGTTAGACCTCCTTTTTAGATTCCGTTATTTCGCAATGAGAATTGTCCGGATAATGTATGCCTTTTATAATAAATAATTATAGTGATTATTGCCATACATAAAAAACCACATGTACTCGAATGAAGTGAGTAAGTGTGGTTTTGTTAATTATGCCGGCATTGGTGTATCTGTGGATTTACCATAGCCTGTTTTGTAAGTTTCATCGATGAAATTCCTTATTTCTTTATCCGACATGCCTTCGGATTTCATCTTGACAGAAGTGACCGCAATCTCTAAGCATACACCGCATCTTGTACCATGGTCGTCCCATACTATAGAACCGTCTTCGTTGACTTCTTTAATAAAGCAGTTCAGGTTGCTCTTATGGCCCACACTCTCACCGCAACCGCAATAGCAAGGAATCCATTGCAATAAGTCCGTAGCCTGTCCAGCGATTTGATAGACTAAACGGATTTGTTCCACTTGACCATCTAGAAAGGTCGGCAAGACATCTGAGGAAGCTGTGTTTTCCTGTAAATCGCCAGTTGAATGTGACTCATGTGAGTCATGTGAATCCGAATGTGGCTCTTCTTTGTTAGTGCTGCAAGCGGAAAGAATTAGTGCTGTAACAATTAGTATGAATATGCTTTTAGTTCTCACGGTTTCACCTCATTGAATTCGTTGTGACTAATATAACATACTGATTGAACAGAAATGGAGTATTATATGAAATGTTCAAGGAATAGTTGAAATGAAGGTTTTCAAAATAAGTGTAGACAAAACACTATACATCTTAAACAAAAGTGTATAAAATATATAATTATTGAATGTGGAGGGTGTATTGATGATTATTTTTGATGAGCTTGGCGGGCAGCAAGGCATACGCAAAATAGTGGAGGCCTTTTATCCAAAGGTGTTGAATGATCCATTACTCGCACCTTTATTTCCAAAGGATATTTCTTCCGTTATGAATAAGCAAGAAATGTTTTTAAGTCAGTTTTTTGGAGGGCCTGATCTATTTACAGCAGAGTTTGGTCATCCTAGAATGAGGGCGCGTCATATGCCTTTTAACATTACGATTGATCACGCTGATGCTTGGTTGTCTTGTATTAGTCAAGCACTAGAGGAGACGGTTGATTCGGAGCCTATTCGACAAGCAGTCATTGAAAGATTAAAAGTTTCAGCATACTTTTTTGTAAATTCTTGATTCAATTGCTTTACAAAATATATCAATAACTTAGGAGGGATAGTAGCCCAGATTTTTCTAATCTTGATCAATTAATAGATCAAATGAAGCTTGACGAGCTTAATGCAAAAGCCTATTTCGGGATTAATGATACTAGCACATAAATTGATTCACCTTTCGTTCATTTGGCTTCATTTATTGCTTGGGCACCTTATAAATTCTTTTATAGGGTGCTTTTTTTAAAAATTCGTATTTGTAAAATGAATGGCTTCGTGCGGATAGATCCAACGTTTAGAAATATGCTCTCTCTTTTTTATTACAATCCGGTTCAAATAAACCTCAACCACTAAACTTTCACTTTTAAAAGAAGGAAGTGATTGTTGACCAATAACGTTTCGAATGGAACCAGTTCCTACTATGAAGAAATCATCGAATACGATCTGCTTTGTATTTTCCAAATCATAATGAGTATGGCTAGAAAATAATATAACATTCGGGTGACTACGCAGTAGTTGACGTAATTCTTTGTGTTGAACTACACCACGACTTTTATCACTTCCTTCTAATGAATTAAGAATTGGTTGGTGAAGAAAGACAAAAATCGGTTTTTGGGAGTTTCTATTGTCACTTTCTGATTTTTCTTCCAATCGTCTCGCGAGCCAATTCAATTGATTATGACTTAAATAGGCGTCTTCTCGAACAGACTCATCTAGGTCACGGTAATGCTCACCGCCTAAAAATATAAAGTGATAGCCATTCATCCATAGATGATGATAAGGTTTATCATATCCAAAATGGGCTTGAAACAGCTCCTTAGCTTGATGACTCGTCCAATTAGGATTAGGCCTTAGAGTTGAGTGTTTATATTTCCACATTTGATAATACTCATGATTTCCTATAGCAGCATGTACGGGAGGGTGCTGAACTTTCTTTAGTAAATGTTGAAAAAGTTTATAATCTCTTGCTTTACCATCTGTTAAATCTCCATTAAAAATCATACAAGAGCTGTTAGGATTAATTTTTCGATGATCACGAAGAGCGTTGATGAAATGGATTCGCGCGATCTTATCACTTTCCTGAATATGGATGTCACTCATGACGGAGAAGCTCATTTGAGGATTTTCGGAATTCTCTTCCAAATTATCTGAATGAACAAGAGCGTTGCTAAAAATAATGACACAAAAAACGAAGAGGTGAATCAATCGCAAGGAAATCCCTCTATTCTGAGTTTTAGTGGCAATCCAATTATTATTAAGATGCGCAATTTTGTAGTAAAAAAACAAGGATTCATCATTAGATTGAATTGCCCAAAATGATTATTTGTGTTCTATAGATGAGTGTGCTATACTACGTTTAGAAGCAAATCAAACCTGAACTCACGTATTGAAAAGGGTGATCATTTGTCTGATGGTACCTTTCTCAATGTGTGATTTTTAGTTTATAACGAAAAAAAACATGTTAAATAAATTTTTGGAGGCTATACATTATGGAAACAGGAACAGTAAAATGGTTTAACGCAGAAAAAGGATTTGGCTTTATCGAAGTTGAAGGCGGAAATGACGTATTCGTACATTTCTCCGCAATTCAAGGCGAAGGTTTCAAATCTCTTGACGAAGGCCAACGCGTTCAATTTAACGTGACTCAAGGAAACCGTGGACCACAAGCAGAAAACGTTGTAAAACTGTAAATTACAGTTTAAAGCCCTTAACAATTGTTAAGGGCTTTTTTTCGTTTACATAAGCTACAAATAAAATGACTTTGTTACAACATTACTTTATCTAGCCAAGGATGTATGAGTGGTAAAACATTGGTAAGAGGAGAAGAGCCTCCGGCTTTTATAATTGAATCCTCTATGAAAATGTTTGACGTAAAGAAGGTAAGACAGGGTACTATCAGACAATAATGACTAAACGCAGGTTGTATCTATAGATCGAAATAAGAAGGTTACAAACGAAAAAACCGCTGACCAACAGGTCAGCGGAGTGTCAAGCTAAATGTTAATAACCATAATATTTTTTCCATATTTTCGCTGAATCACCATCATCCCAACAATCATCGTCATCATCATCATCATGGTCATGATCGTTATCATGATCATGACCCCACCAATTGTTTTTATTAAAGTGGTCCCACCAATTTTTGTTATGCGAATAGTCTTTGTCCTTATCTTTGTCCTTATCTTTATCTTTATCCTTATTTTTCTCTTTGTAATATGTATCATTTTTGCTTTTGTACTGGTCATCATTATTCGATTGATTGTTGCCGCTTTGGAATGAGAAAGAGAAAAGCGATAAAATACTTGAGAAAAAGCCTTTCTCATTATCTTTTGAAGCTTCGGAAGATGAAGCAAATGCTGAAGCCGGAAAAATAAATAAACAAAGAAACAAGGTAATGCTAACTATCCTTTTAATTTTTAACATTTCATGTCCCTCCCAGCCTCATTTAGTTGAGAACAATATCGTTCTTTATAGAGAATTTTATAATAAATTATATCATTTGTAAATGAATTGTTTGAACAGATTGAATAGCTGGAATCCAGTACGGAAGTGGTGCTGTGTTTATTTGACGTGTTAATTTTCCAAAAAAAGATGAGAAAGATCTATCATTTTTTCTAATAGATATCATCATTATTTGTAATGAAAATGCTCAAAACAGGGTGAATTGCCCTGAATTCTTGGCATTTGCGATCATAATGGATTAAAATACTAAAAATAACAACTACAGGATCAAAAACATTCATTGATCGTTTCCTTTTATTGTGTTAGTTTGATATTAAATAAAGCTCTATTGTAGCTAATAAATGAAAAGATTTTATGTGTATGAGAGGTGGATTTTGTTGCAACTTCTAGTAACGAACAGTCCTTTTAATCAGGAGCAAGTCGAACTTTTAAATCGTCTTTTGCCATCATTAACACAGACACAACAAATTTGGCTAAGTGGATATATATCCGCTATTCAAAATGTAAGTGCAACAGTGCCGGTTGGTATTGAACAGCAAGCGGCTGCAGCCGTTTCAGAAACAGTAGATGTTCTTTCCCCAGTTAGTCAACCAGCAGGATCTCGTGAAGTAACGATTCTGTTTGGCTCCCAAACAGGTAATTGTCAGAGGTTGGCGACCAGCTTATCTCGAAAGTTGGAAGGGAATGGATATGAGGTTTCTCTTACTGCAATGAACAAATTCAAGCCTAATAGCTTGAAAAAGGTAGAAAATTTACTCGTTCTTGCAAGTACTCATGGTGAAGGTGATCCACCTGATAACGCCATATCATTCCATGAATTTCTGTATAGCAAGAGAGCGCCGCAATTAGAGAACCTGAAGTTCTCTGTGCTTTCGCTTGGTGATACCTCATATGAGTTTTTCTGTAAAACAGGCAAGGATTTTGATCAACGACTTGAAGAGCTTGGCGGTCAACGTCTAAGCCCACGCGTTGATTGTGACCTTGATTTCGATGAGCCAGCTGCTGAATGGTTTGAAAATGTATTGAAGGCTTTAAATGAAAGTGTAAATGGTGCTGCTACAGCAATGGCTGAAGCCGCCATTTCAACAGAAGGCGGGCTAGCGCTGGCACAGTCAGCATATTCACGTACGAATCCGTTCAAGGCTGAGGTGCTTGCGAATATTAATTTGAACGGACGCGGTTCTGACCGTGAAACTCGTCATCTGGAGTTATCTCTTGAAGGATCCGATTTACAATACGAGCCAGGAGATTGCCTTGGAATTTGTCCGGAAAATCATCCTGAATTGGTAGATACGCTTATTGGAACAATGGGTTGGAGCGCGGATGAAATTGTTCCGATAAACAAGAAGGGTGAGGAAGGCTCTTTGCGAGAGGCATTGCTTCATCACTATGAAATTACTGTTTTGACAAAGCCTTTGTTGGAGAAGGCTGTAGCTCTTACATCCAGCAATGAGCTGGCGCAGCTGCTTAAGGCTGGAAATGAGCAAGAGCTTAAGAGCTATCTGGATGGACGTGATTTGCTGGATCTCGTAAAGGATTTCTCACCTTGGCAAAAATCAGCGAAGGAATTTGTATCTATTTTGCGTAAACTACCTGCACGTCTCTATTCCATCGCGAGCAGCTACAAAGCAAATCCAGACGAGGTGCATTTGACAATCAGGTCTGTTCGCTATCAGGCTCATGGCCGCGAGCGTTATGGCGTATGCTCAGTTCAATGCGCTGAACGGGTGCAGCCCGGCGATACTCTGTCCATCTATATTCAACAAAATCCGAATTTCAAGCTTCCAGCTAATCCGGAAACACCTGTCATTATGATTGGTCCTGGTACAGGGGTTGCTCCTTTCCGGGCATTCCTTGAAGAACGTGAGGAGCTTGGAGCAGAAGGAAAAACATGGCTATTCTACGGTGATCGTCATTTTGTGACCGATTTCCTTTATCAAACAGATTGGCAGCGGATGCTAAAGGATGGCGCGCTTACGAATCTAGATGTAGCGTTCTCCCGTGATACGGAAGAGAAGGTGTACGTACAGCATCGTTTGCTGCAGAAAAGCCGTGAGCTCTTCAAGTGGTTACAAGAAGGCGCACATATTTATGTATGTGGCGATGAGAAGCATATGGCGCATGATGTTCAAGCTGCACTAATCCATATCATCGAACAAGAGGGCAGCATGAGTCATGAAGAGGCAACCGCATATCTTACAGCTATGCAGGAGCAGCAACGATACCAGCGCGACGTGTATTAATATAGATCCATTTAGTAGGACAGAGTGAGTGCGAGGGGAGATTGCAACAATGGCAAATGATCAAGCAGTTAAGCCTATCGGCGGACCGCCGAGCGAGGTTGAGCATATTAAGAAAGAGAGCCAGTACCTGCGGGGAGCTCTTGTTGAAACGATAGGTAATCCGATTACCGGCGGTTTGCCTGAAGACGACAATCGGTTATTGAAATTCCACGGGAGCTATATGCAGGACGATCGGGATTTGCGCAACGAGCGTGAACGGCAGAAGCTCGAGCCAGCTTATCAGTTCATGATTCGTGTAGTTGCGCCAGGCGGTGTTGCTACGCCTGAGCAATGGCTAGTATTGGACAGCTTGGCTCAAAAGTACGGCAACGATTCGCTGCGCTTGACTACCCGACAAGCCTTTCAAATGCATGGCATTTTAAAATGGAACTTAAAGAAGACCATCAAAGGTATAAACGATACACTAATGACTACGTTGGCAGCCTGCGGAGATGTGAATCGTAATGTTATGAGTAACCCAAATCCATACCAATCCGAAATTCATGGAGAGGTATACGAATGGGCACGACGTGTGAGCGATCATCTAGCTCCTCGCACCCCTGCATACCATGAGATTTGGCTCGATGGCGAGAAGGTTGTAAACAGCTTGGATGATACAGCGGAAGTGGAACCGATCTATGGTCCTGTGTATTTGCCACGTAAGTTCAAGATCGGCATGGCGATACCGCCTTCCAATGATGTAGATGTTTATTCTCAAGATTTAGGCTATATTGCTATTATTGAAGACGGCAAGCTGGAAGGGTTTAACATAACGGTTGGCGGCGGTATGGGTATGACTCATGGCGATACGGCCACTTATCCTCAGCTAGGTCGGGTAATAGGCTTCTGTAGGCCAGAGCAAATTATTGATGTTGCAGAGAAGACGGTTACGATCCAACGGGATTACGGAAACCGTTCTGTTCGCAAAAATGCAAGATTTAAATATACAATTGACCGTCATGGTATTGAATGGTTCACCAAAGAGCTGCATAGCAGATTGGGCTGGAAGCTTGAGTCAGCACGTCCGTATCATTTTGATCACAATGGTGATCGCTACGGGTGGGTGAAGGGCAGTAACGGCAAATGGAATTTGACACTATTTATACAGAGTGGACGAATTCATGACGAAGGTGACTATCAATTGATGACTGGTTTGCGGGAAATCGCCAAAATCCATACAGGTGACTTCCGGCTTACGCCTAACCAAAATCTTGTCATAGCGAACGTTACCAGTCAGAAAAAGCTCAAAGTGATAGAACTTATCGAGAAGTACGGACTATCGGACGGTGCCCATCATTCGGCATTGCGCAGAAGCTCGTTGTCATGTGTGGCTTTGCCGACCTGTGGACTTGCGATGGCTGAAGCAGAACGCTATTTGCCTTCATTACTTAGCAAGCTGGAGCTGATTTTAGATGAGGCAGGTTTACGTGACGAGGAAATCGTTATTCGAATGACTGGCTGTCCTAACGGCTGCGCTAGACCGGCTTTAGGTGAAATCTCATTCATTGGTAAATCTCCTGGCAAATATAATATGTACATGGGTGCTGGCTTTGTTGGTGATAGACTGAATAAGCTATACCGTGAAAGCATCGATGAAAAAGAAATTTTGGAGACACTGGAGCCTATTATTAAGCGTTATGCCAAAGAACGGCAAGAAAAAGAACATTTTGGTGATTTTGTTGTCCGTACCGGCTATGTGAAGGCTGTTAGCTCGGGTCTAAACTTTCATGAGTAATTAGAATAGTATGAACTCCGTTTAACTTTACTGTCTAAATATAAAAGGATAGCGATATTTTCTATTGCAGAAAAGATCGCTATCCTTTTTATTCTATTTCATAAACAAGGCTACATGAACACTTCACCATTGTCATAATTAAATTGCCATTCAATTCCGAACTTATCTTTGAGACTGCCGTAGCACTTGCTCCAGAAGGTTTCTTGAAGCTCCATTCCTACTGTGCCACCTTCTTGCAATTTATTAAATTTTGATTTCATATCATCTAAGTTTTTACTTACTATCGCGAGGCTTATATTATTTCCTGCAATAAAGGGCATACCAGGAAAAACATCTGAAAACATAACATTGCTGTCTTCGATGTTAAGACGAGTGTGCATGATTAAGTTTTTCGCTTCTTCTGGAAGTGCATATTCTGGATTAGGCGGTGCTTCCCCAAATGTCATCATTTTTGGAGGCTCTGTTCCAAATACCTGTGCATAAAACTCTACTGCTTCACGACAGTTTCCATTAAAGTTCATATAAACATCAATAGCCATTTGCTTCACTCCTAGGTTTTAAATTAGACTTCATGCTAGTATTAGCATTTTCATATTGTATCATTTATCTGGGAGAAAGTATTTATCCCTCTAAAAAAAACCAATACAAATAATAAGATATCATGTAATATATTCGGGTAGAGAGTAAAGCATATTTATGGAGGCAAGTATGGGAAAAGAGAGAATAAACGAAATTAATTTCGTGAGAGCCATTGCAATTTTTGCAGTATTAATGATTCACGCAACCTCATCGGCGAGAGTAAACGCAGAGTGGGGGAGCAAGTCCTATCCGATCTATTTGTTAGCCAACCAGCTTGGTCAGTTCGCAGTTCCGCTGTTTATATTTATTAGCGGGCTCGTACTATTTTATCAATATTTCGATACATGGACATGGAAGCAGGCGCTTCCGTTTTATAAGAAACGATTAAAATATATCGTTGTTCCATACTTGATCTGGTCTGTTTTTTACTATTTCTTTAATCAAATTGTTCGCCAGCAAGACCTGGTCTTTGACCTATCCAAGTTCCTATACAATTTAGCATGGGGCAGATCTGGATATCATCTCTACTTTATGGTTATTATTATCCAATTTTACTTAGTATTTCCGTTGCTTATTACGCTTATGCGCAAGGCCAAGCTTACGGCTGTTCATCTCATTTTGGGTGGTATAGCTATTAAAGCCATCTTTTATTATTTTCATCATTGGGTTGAACCTATTAATCATGCTGCCGCTTTGTTGCCCAACTATATCATTTTTTTCTGTGTAGGCGGAGCAATTGGTATTCTGTACAAATCATTTAAAGCGCGATCCGAAAATTTATGGTGGACGTTTGCAGCAGCGACTGCAATTGGTTTCTTCTATGTGATTTTACTTATTACATCTAAGAGCGGAGTTGTATTCTGGGGGCCGTTGTACGTTGTTCTCTATCAGCTTTATGCAGTTCTGATTGGAATTAGCCTCTTATGGATCGGACAAAAATTTGCAGGCAGCATATCGATTTCCTCTCGACTGTTATATGCATTTGGAGCGGCTTCATTCGGCATCTATTTCGTTCACCCTGCCGTTTTGACGCTATGGAGAACCTTATACAAACCGGAGCCAATCGGGGCGATGTACCATTTATACAACTTATTGACAATCTTGCTAGTTATTACGATTCCATGGGGAATTGTGTACTTATTGAGAAAGTGGAAGCATTCCTGGCTGCTATTCGGAAAATAATAAGCCAGGTCACTCTTCGAGCCTGTTGAGGTTTCAGGTAATCAAAAAGAGTAATGAAGTGAAAAGACGGTTTCAACAAGGCAAGCCTTGTTGAAACCGTCTTTTTAAATTACATTTTAAAGTTATTTACTAATTTTTTTAATTCTGCAGATGTTTCGGATAAGGATTGCGCAGAACGCGTAATTTCTTCACTTGAAGCAAGCTGTTGTTCTGTCGATGCTGCAACTTGCTGTGACATATCCGCAGTTTTTTTAGCGATATGGCCAACGTTAGCAATCGAAGCGGCAACTTCTTCAGTGCTTGCGGCAAGCTGCTCGGTAGCTGCAGCAGCCTCTTGGACCCTAACGGATACCTCACTGATCGAAGATACAATTTCATTAAAGGCTTGTTCAGCTTGACCAGCATACAAAACCC
Source organism: Paenibacillus sp. J31R122 (assembly GCF_056269185.1). Classification (NCBI taxonomy): domain Bacteria; kingdom Bacillati; phylum Bacillota; class Bacilli; order Caryophanales; family Paenibacillaceae; genus Paenibacillus; species Paenibacillus sp. J31R122. Next base: position 7,308 of record NZ_JBWDNM010000022.1, on the reverse strand, counting down.
CTTCATGAACATCGGCAAGGCTTTGGCTCATCATTGTGACGGCGATAACAGTATCTTGCTTGATAGATTGGATCAAATCATTAATGTCTCTAGAAGACTCATCGCTTTGCGTAGCTAGCTTACGAACTTCTCCTGCAACAACCGCAAAGCCACGTCCGTGTTCACCTGCTCGCGCAGCTTCAATATTCGCATTAAGCGCTAGTAAATTGGTTTGAGCAGCAATTTGGCCGATCAATGATGAAATCTCACTAACCTTCTGGGACTGTTGTTCTAATTTTAGAATCGTCTGACTTGCATTTTCGACTGAAGCACTCAGTTTTTTCATTTGATCTGAAACTTCAAGTATCTTTTCTGAACCCATATTCGCTTGGGCTGCAGTATGAATAGACAGTTCTGATACCTCTCCGGCAGACTCGGCAATCCGTTGAACGCCTTCAGCCATTTCATCGATTACTCTGCCGCATTCCAGTGCCATATTTACTTGATCCTCAGAACCAATCGCAACCTGTTGAATGGATTCGGCAACATCTCTAGCAGCTTCAGAGCTCTGCTCCGAGCTCGCAAACATTTGTGTAGACGCGGTTGCCACAGAGCTTGAAGTGTCCTGCATTTGTTTCACTGACAGCTGCAAGTTGGCAACTGTTCGATTGACTGCATCCATCATAGTACCAAACTCATCTTTGCGGTTAATGATCATAGGCTTCACGGTTAAATCGCCGGCAGCTATTAGATTCATCGTTGATGTAGCAGCAATTAAAGGTTTAGTTATGTTGCGAGTTAGCAGCCATGCGAGAATTCCGACTACAATAAGTATTAAAATCCCGATAATAAAAATGGTTGATCTGGTACTTGTATATATATCTTTGCTTTCTATTTCGCTTTGAATAGCGCCGTTACGATTCGTTTCAATTAATTCATTGATTACTGCAGTTATTTGTTTGAAGGTTTCTGCAATCTCATTACCTAATTTAGTCTTCTCATCGGAGCTAAGTTTATCCGATTTTATTTTTTCTAATCCATCTTTGAATATTGTCCATGCATCTGTAAGCTCTGCATACATTCTCTTGTCTTCTTCAGTTGTTAGGATATTCTTATACTCTGCGATGCCATCATTAATAAGTAAAAAAAGAGCATCATTTGCAGCTTTCAACTCTGCTACTCTCTTCGCATCTTTTGCAGCTAACGTTTGATTGTGATTATTAAGGAGTTTCTCAATATTTAAGTTCACACGGTCTATCGTTTCAATACCAAACATCCATCGACCCGTAACTTCTTCCGTGAAATTGCCCATCTTCCCAATCTGTCTCAACCCTACTACTCCCAAAATAATTACAAATACAAATACAACTAAAAATGAACCTACTAACTTGCTTCTGACTGAACTCATTTTGTTCCCCCTGATGAAATTGATGTTAGTTCTTTAATACTATCGACAAGTAAAATCAGAATATGAATAGGTAGGTTTACTTTTCTATCAAACTTACGCCATGTTATACTACCTTTTAATGGAGGTTAAACGATAGGGAATCTTGATGCTAATTAAGGTGAGGTGAATGTGATGAAGTATGATTTTGATCGTATTATAAATAGAAAAAATACTCGTTCTTTTAAATGGGACAAGTCCGTAAGTCTGTTTGGGCGTGAGGATATTTTGCCTTTATGGGTGGCGGATATGGATTTCGAGAGTCCTCCTGCAGTGAAAGAGGCATTAGTCAAGCGTGCAGCACAAGGTTCCTATGGATACACCTTTCAAACCGATGACTATGTGGAGGCCATTACTCGCTGGTTTTCGAGACGGCATGGATGGAAAATCGAACCTGAGTGGTTGACTGATACGCCGGGAGTCGTACCTGCCCTGAGTCTCGCCGTAGAATTGTTTAGCGAACCGGGTGATAAAGTGATTCTACAATCTCCGGTTTACTTTCCGTTTTATGATGTTATTCAAAGAAATGGACGTGAAGTAGTTTGTAACCCTCTCTTCATTAAGGATGACCGATATGCAATGAACTACGAGCATCTTGAACAATTGATGATAGATGGGGCAAAATTAATGCTGTTATGTAGCCCGCATAATCCGGTTGGACGAATATGGGAACGTGAGGAGCTGGAGCGACTTCGTGAATTATGTCTGAAGTATGGTGTCATCGTCATATCTGATGAAATCCATTGCGATATTGAACTGCCGGGACATACCCATATTCCGTTCGCTTCATTATCACCTCACATTGCCGAGCAGACAGTCACTTGTACGGCGCCATCTAAGACATTTAACATGGCAGGTCTTCAATCTTCTTTCGTAGTAATATCCAATCCAGAGCTCAAAAGAAAATTCGATAATAAAATGGAAACACTCCACCTGCAAACGATGAATTATTTTAAAGAGGATGCCGTAACCGCTGCTTATAATGAAGGCGAAGCATGGCTTGATGAGCTGATCGTTTATTTGCAAGGCAATGTTGACTTTGCTATTGATTACTTGAACAAGCATTTGCCGCAAGTTAAGCCTATTCGCCCTGACGGAACCATATTATTATGGGTTGATTGCCGCAGCTTAGGGCTAGATACTGATGGTATGAAACAGATGATGTATCAACAAGCACGTGTTGCGTTTACCGAGGGTTCTGTATTTGGCAAGGAAGCGGAAGGATATTTGCGTATTAATTTGGCCTGTCCGCGCTCTATATTGCATGAAGCGCTTGAAAGATTTTGCCATGCAGCGTCGCAACAGTCGTGATATCTCATATAAAACAATAGGAAGGAGTTGCTTATAGGCAGCTCCTTTTTATAATTTCATAAACCCATCTATGTAGCGGTTTTGTTGAATTTATCATGATTAGTTGGAGAACATATAGAGATGAAAATAGAAATGGAGAGAGTGATTACAGATGAGTAAACCAACAATTAACAAGACAATTGTGCTTCGTTCCAGGCCAGTAGGGATGCCCACTGACAAAGATTTCGAGTTCAGAGAGACTCCTATTGCAGTTCCAAATGAAGGACAGGTTGTTGTTCGCGCCAACTACTTGTCTGTAGATCCTTATATGAGAGGCAGGATGAGTGATAGTAAGTCTTATGTCGAACCGTATCGATTAAATGAGGCTATTATTGGTGGTGTCGTCGGTGAAATCGTGGAATCCAAATCAAAACAGTTTGCTGTCGGCGATAAGGTTATTGGCATGCTGGGCTGGCAGCTTTATAATGTTGTGGATACAACAGGTTTGCGAAAAATCGACGAGAAACTTGCACCAATGTCCGCGTATCTTAGTGTTCTAGGATTAACTGGTCTTACAGCATACTTTGGGTTGCTCGAAATCGGTCAACCAAAAGAAGGAGAAACGGTTGTTGTGTCGGGTGCAGCAGGAGCAGTGGGCATGATTGTCGGACAGCTTGCGAAAATAAAAGGCGCACGTGTAATTGGCATTGCGGGATCGGATAAAAAAACACATTATTTGAAAAACGAGCTTCATTTTGACGAGACCATTAATTATAAAACGGTTGAAGATTTGAATCAGGCACTTGAACAAGCTTGCCCGCGTGGTGTAGATGTATATTTTGATAATGTGGGCGGACCTATATCCGATGCAGTAATGAATCTGTTGAATACCCATGCGCGGATTGCACTATGCGGTGCAATTTCATCATATAACAGCACTGATGGCGACCTCGGTCCAAGAATCCAAACGAAGTTAATCAAAACCCGCTCACTCATTAAAGGCTTTGTGCTTGGTGATTACGCAGATCGTTCCAGTGAAGGCATTCAGGCTCTGGGGAAATGGCTTACTGAAGGTAAACTGAAATACGAAGAGACCATTGTAGAAGGTTTCGTACAAGTCCCAAAAGCGTTTCTGCAATTATTTGAAGGTAAGAACCTTGGGAAAATGCTCGTCAGGGTGAATTGGGATGAATAATTACTATTTTTTGTTTGGCAGTATGTTGGAGTACGTACATATCAAGAAATGCATGTGGAGGTTGGATAATCGTTAGAGTGATTCTTGGAACCGTATTGCAAATAGTGGTAAAGGGGAGTGTGAAGTGCGATAAATCCAATCATAGGTTGCCGGTTATGGTGAATGAATTCATCTTGGCCGGCTTTTTTTGTGTTACAGATAAGAGGGTGATATTAGTGACGAGCCTACTTCTTTTTTGTGAGCACGGAATGGGAGCTATCACAAGGAGGGTGTTCCGACTTGGAAATGTTTTGAAACGGCATGGCCTTGCATGAGTTATAATGAAGAAGGAAATGCGGATGTTGGGATTTCATGGCAATCTAAGATACCGTCATTAGGGAGTGATGATAGTGGTGAAATCTAATCCAAGCATGGACTATGAAAGCGACCTGCCAAAAGCACTGGCCAAGCCAGCACAACGAGCTCTCACTCGGGCTGGCTACTTAAGGCTTGAGCAATTTACTAAGCTGAGAGAGTCAGAGGTTCTTAAGCTGCATGGTATGGGACCTAAGGCGATGGAACAGATTCGCAGCGCTCTCAAAGCTAAGGGACAATCGTTTATTGAGTGAACGAGGAGTGATGTGAAGTGCATTCATCTAAGCATGTAGTCAATAACAACGTATTGATTCATTACTATGATTCATGCAATCAATCAGATAGTAAGCTGATACCCATTGTAGTCTGTCCCGGATTATCGGAAACAGCAGAAGAATACATTGATTTTCTTGAGGCAATTCTGCCAAGAAGGTGTTTAGTTCTATCATTTAGAGGTAGAGGAAAAAGTAGTACTCCTGAAAATGGGTATAATCTAGAAGAGCACATTTCAGATATTGAGTCAGTTGTAAAGCATGCTGGGCTAGATTCGTTTCATTTATTCGGTTACTCTCGTGGAGTGGCTTATGCACTAGGCTTTGCTCAAAGGCACAAGGAAATAATAAAATCATTAATAGTAGGAGATTATCCGCCAGAACATCGAGCGATGCCTTATGGCTGGGATGAAGATTATATAAATAACTATTTAATACCGTATAACCGTACCGAAAATATTCGACCTGAGGCTGTTATCGGTATTCAAAGAGAGTCTACACAGATCAGCCTCGAGAATAAATTAGATATTCCGCTTCTAATGGCAAGAGGGAAACTAGAAGAATCTTTAGTCTCTGACATAGATGTTGAGCGATATAAAACGATGAATAGCCAATTAACTATAAAAGAGTATGTTAAATCCGGGCATAACATAAAAGGTACCGAGAAGAAGCTCTTTTACAATGATATAATCAATTTCACAAATAGAATTGACATTTATTGATCGTCATTGGGGAGGTACTTGTAATTTAGGAAGGAAGTGAAGATTATGATCGATTGTCCGTGGTGTAATAATAAGATTGAAATTCAAAACGGTCGATGCCCCGAGTGTAAAAATAAATTGTATGAAGTGAATGAAGAAGATTTTGAGTCTATAAGTACGGGGGAGGGTGCCGAAAATTTCATAGAAGAATTGGACATAGAACAAGAGATAGAAGACAAATTTATTTGCTCGAAATGCACAGGAACTAATTGCTCTGTCAAGGAAGTGGCTATGACTGGAGCAGGTTTGAGTAAACTATTTGACATACAACATAATCATTATCTTTTTGTTTCTTGTACTTCATGCGGCTTTGTTGAAGTCTATGATCCAAATGTATTAAGAGGTATGAAAGCAGGGAAATTAGGAACAGTTATGGATATTCTCTTTGGTGGCTAATCAGAAAAAAATAAAAGGGTTAAAGATCGTGCCGATACGTGGACAGAAGGGGAGGGCAATATTGACAACTTATATTGGACTGCTGCGTGGTATTAATGTAGGGGGAAAAAACAAAATCAAGATGTCCGAATTGAAACAGACGCTGGAGGTAATGGGTCTTACACATGTGAAGACATATTTGCAAAGTGGCAACGTTTTGTTCGTGTCCGAGGAGGCAGTGGAGCCGCTTCGTGAGCGAATTGAGCAGCATATCAGCACAGCATACGGCGTTTCACCTAAAGTAGTTTTGCGTACAGCTGGGGAGCTTGAGCAGATCATTGCAAACTGTCCTTATTCGGCGGACTCCTTGATGGAGGGTGAAAGCATACAGATTTCAGTGTTAACGGAAGCGCCCCCACAACATACAGCTGATATCTTATCCAAAGGGAAAATCGATCTAGATGAATTCCAGATTAAGGGGCGAGAGATTTATTTTCTATTTCGCCAGAGTGTTCTGGATTCAAAGCTTGCAAGTAATATCGAGAAGCTTGGCGATATCGTGACGACGCGCAACTGGAATACGCTTAGTAAGCTGGTCACACTTGTTAATGGTATGGCTTAGCCAAAGCGATAATTGAATTAGGTTAGTGAAATGATCATATACCAAAAAGGCTCATGAAATGAGCCTTCGGCAATGCTTCAGTAATTTGAAAGCATGGAGTTTACCTTAAAATCTGCAATTAGCAATTATTAGTAGCTGCGGCCCATACACACACTACATGCGATAATCACCAACAAAATGAACAGTACAAGAATAACACCAATGTTGTTACTTACACCACCAACATTTCCACAAGACATTAAACATTCACCTCCTTGCGTTTTAAGTACAATATAGAATATGCATGTAAGAATCTTTATGATTGGATGTTTGGTAGGGTAGCATTTTATTCATGGCATATACCCAAACATCGTGTGGCAGCGAGGTGTCCGCATGCAAAAGACCCATATGATGGGTCTCTTGAGATACTTCTATTTAAAGAAATTATTTCGCAGTCTACCTACATTTAGGTATGAGGTTTCGAGTATGAATTAGTAGCCTTTACCCTGTCCGACGCCGCCGACACCATTATAACCTTTGCCTAGACCTCCAAGGCCACAACTACAAGCGATAATCACCAACAGAATAAACAATACAAGAATAAAACCAATATTGTTTTGAGCACCACCAACATATCCACCCATTAAACATTCACCTCCTGAATCTGTAGTACACTTTAAGTTTATGCTGGCAAATGACTGCCTGACTGGGTGTTTGTACGGTGATGATGTTTGCCTAAAGCATGATGGAATCAGATGAGTCCAAGTTTATGATGGGATCACCACTCTACATAGATGGCGGGGCTGTGTTCGGTAAGAACGCTTGATAACGTCTGCCGTTAATGACAAAGTTAGACAAAAATCCCACACATCTGGTATGATCTTTTCATGCGATGAGATTGTAAGTTATATCTCGTATAGCAGCAGAAATGGAACTAGAATAAAAAGTGGACACCTCTTAAGGGAAATTAGATAATAATCTACAAATGAAGAAGAGGTGTCCGGTATGAGCGAGAATAGACAGCATTACAGTGATGA